>CAIQGU010000370.1 GCA_903871435.1 uncultured Burkholderiales bacterium
AGACTAAAATCAAAGAACCTAACATCCGTCGTATTCTTGGTGTTGGCGCTAAGGAGGGCAAATTTACCCGTGTTGACAAGGGTGTGATGGACGCCTACATCATCGTCGTGGGATTCCAGGCGGTGTTCAACCATGCCAATGTTCACCTGCCATGGGGACCGTTCAAGTACCTCATCGTCACACCGGACTTTCATCACTGGCACCACTCATCCGACACCGTGGCCATCGACCGCAACTACGCGGCCCACTATGCCTTTCTCGACTGGATATTCGGCACGGCCATCCGCGGGCAGAAAGGTTTTCCAAAGAACTATGGCGTGGTCGGCGACTACATGCCGGACGGCTTCCTGCGCCAGCAGATGTTTCCATTGCGCGGTCCCGCCCTGAGCGGCGGGCCACGCCCCACCAAGGAGCCCGGAGCATGATGAAGTACCTCGTGGCCTATGGCGCCGCCTTACTGGCGGTTCTCTTCCTCGATGCCATATGGCTGGGCCTCGTCGCCAGCGGGTTCTATGCGCGCAACATCGGTCATTTGATGGCGGCTAGTCCCAACCTTGTCGCGGCGCTGCTGTTTTATGTGGCCTACCCGGCGGGGCTGGTTTTCTTTGCCGTCGCACCGAACCGCGGTCAGAAAGGCTGGCAATACGCAGCGGCCCACGGGGCGGCTTTCGGTTTCTTTGCGTATGGCACGTACGACCTGAGCAATCTGGCCACGCTGCGCGACTGGCCGCTGACGGTGTCCATTGTTGATGTGATTTGGGGATGCGTGGTGAGTGCCGTGGGTGCGTCTGCGGGGAAGCTGGCGCTGGATCGCGTGGCGGCGAGCTGAGGGACAGGCGAGGTCAATTGCGAGCGGCAAGTATCAACGTCGCGCCGCGCTCCGCGATCATGATCGTGGGTGCATTCGTGTTGCCCGAAGTAATCACCGGCATCACCGAGGCATCGATCACCCGCAAGCCGGCGATGCCGCGTACCCGCAGTTCACTATCGGTAACCGCCTGGGGATCGTCCGCCCGGCCCATGGCGCAGGTGCCCACCGGATGGAAGATCGTGGTACCGATGTCGCCGGCGGCGCGCGTGAGCTGCGCGTCGGTGCTGGCGGCCGGTCCGGGCAGGTATTCCTCGGGCTGGTACGGCGCAAGCGCCGCCTGGGCCGCCACGTTGCGGGTCAGGCGCAGGGCCCGCACGGCCACCGCCTGGTCGCCGGCCGTGGAGAGGTAGCAGGGCGCGATGCGCGGTGCGCTGGCGGGGTCGCGGTTGCGGATACGCACATGACCCCGCGACTCCGGGCGCAGATGGCAAACGCTGGCCGTGAAAGCGGGAAACGCATGCAGGGGCTCGCCAAACCGGTCCAGCGACAGTGGCTGCACATGGAACTCGAGATCCGGCGTCGCGACGTCCGGCGCCGATCGGAAGAAGCCGCCCAGCTGGCTGGGGGACATGGCCAGGGGTCCGGAGCGGCGCAGGGCGTATTCAAGCCCCATCATCGCCCGGCCCCACAAACTGGCCGCACGCTGGTTGAGGGTGGTAATGCCCTGTACCTTGAAGATCATGCGCAGCTGCAGATGGTCCTGGAGATTGGCGCCCACCCCGGGCAGATCGTGAACCAGCGGCACGCCCGCCTCCTGCAGCAGACCCGCGGGCCCCAGGCCGGAGCGCTGCAGTATGGCCGGCGAGCCGATGGCGCCGGCCGTGAGCAGAGTCTCGGCGCGCGCCTGGACCCGGTAACGCACACCGCCCTGCAGGAACTCCACGCCGCGGGCGCTGCGCCCGTCCAGGAGCACGCGATCGATCAGGGCGTCGGTGAGCACCGTGAGATTGGGCCGATGCTGCACCGGCCGCAGGAAGCCCCGGGCTGCGTTCCAGCGCAGACCCTTTTTCTGATTCACCTCGAAGCGGCCGATGCCGAAGTTGTCGCCGCGGTTGTAGTCGTCGTTGCGGGGAATGCCGGCCTGCACGGCCGCTTCCACATACCGGTCCAAAAGGTCCCAGTGCAGGCGCTGCTGCTCGACGCGCCATTCGCCTCCGCTGCCGTGGGCAGGATCGGCGCCGCGCCAGTGGTCCTCGCTCTGGCGAAACACGGGCAGAACGCTGTCCCAGTTCCAACGGGCATCGCCCGTAATGTTTGCCCAGTTGTCATAGTCGGCGGCCTGGCCGCGCAGGTAGAGCATGCCGTTGATGGAGGAGCAGCCGCCCAGCACCTTGCCGCGCGCGTAGCTGATGGAGCGGCCGTTGAGACCCGGCTCGGGTTCGGTGCGATAGCACCAGTCCGTGCGGGGATTGCCGATGCATTTGAGGTAGCCGATGGGAATGCGGATCCAGATCCAGTCATCCTTGCCGCCGGCTTCCAGCAGCAGCACGCGCACGCCGGGGTCCGCGGACAGGCGGTTGGCCAACACGCAGCCGGCCGTGCCGCCGCCGGCGATCACGTAGTCGAAGGTGCCGAAGTCCTGCGGGCCCGACGTGCCATCAACCGGTCGCGCCGTTTGCGAAACGGCCGTCGTCATCCGCGTTTCTTTGCCGCAATCCAGTCGTCGATGACGGACTCCAGAACCCGCATTGGTAGCGCGCCCGACATCAGTACCTGGGCGTGGAACTCGCGCACGTCAAAGCGCGCGCCCAGGGCTGCCTCGGCCTTGGTGCGCAGCCGCCGTATGGTGAGCTGTCCGATCTTGTAAGCCAGCGCCTGGCCGGGGATGGCAATGTAGCGTTCAACTTCGGCCGTGGCATCGGTGCGGCTCATGGCCGAATTGTCGAGCATGTACGCGATGGCCTGGTCGCGTCCCCAGCCCTGGGTATGAATTCCGGTATCGACCACGAGGCGCATGGCGCGCAGGATTTCGTCGTTGAGGTGACCGTAGAGCTGGTACGGGTCGGTGAACATGCCCAGCTCCTCGCCCAGGCTCTCGGCATAGAGCGCCCAGCCTTCGACATAGGCTGTGTTGCCGCCAAAACGTTGAAACGACGGCAGAGTGGCGTTTTCCTGTGCCAGGCTGATCTGGAAATGATGTCCCGGGATACCCTCGTGCAGGAAGAGCGTTTCGTACCCCCAGGTGTACCGCGCGGGCAGGTCGTAGGAGTTGTAGTAGAAGATTCCCGGACGCAGGCCATCGGGCGTGCCGTTCTGATACGAGCCGCCGGCATCGGTCTTCTCGCGGAAAGCCGGCACGGGCCGGATGTCCAAGGTGGAGCGGGGCACCAGGGAGAAGTCGCGCGGCACGGTTGCGAGCACGCGCTTATTGATGGCCAGGAAGGCATCGCGCATCGCGTCGGCGGAGGCCGGCGCGAAGCGCGGGTCCGTGCGCAGATAGGCGGCAAAATCCTGCAGGCTGCCCTTGAAGCCGACCGCGGCCTTCACCTTTTCCATCTCGCTGTGGATGCGGTCCACCTCGGCAAGGCCGAGGGCATGGATGGCCTCGGGCGTCATGTCCGTAGTGGTGGAGCTGGCGACAAGGTGCCGATACAGCTCGGCGCCACCCGGAAGCTGCGCCAAGCCCACAGACTCGCGCGCCCGCGGCAGGTAGTCTTTGCGCAGGAAATCGCGCAGCCGCATGTGCGCCGGGATCAGCCGGTCGCGCACGAAGGCAGCGTACGCCGCCGTCAGACGCGCGCGATCGGGCGCGGCAATGCTGTCGGGAAACTTGCGCACCGGCTTATAAAAAGTGGAACCCTCTACACCTTCGGCGATGAGGGCATCGAGCTGGCCGACCACATTGGCCATCACCAACCGCGGGTTGGTGACGCCGGCGTCCAGTCCATGGCGCATGCGCTCGATCGCGCGATCGAGAAACAGGATGTAGCCGGCGAGCCGCTTGAGATTGTTGTCGTAGTCCTCGACGGTGCGAAAAGGCGCCGCCCCTTCGCCGGACGCCAGGTCCGGCACCAGGGTCTGCATTCCGTAAAAATGGTCAATGGGCCGGTCGACCGATGCGGCGAGGATGTTCGGATCGGTGTCGTGCAGGTCGATGGTGCGCTGGAAACGGAACACGTCGTAGCTGATGCGGTCGGGCG
>CAIQGU010000371.1 GCA_903871435.1 uncultured Burkholderiales bacterium
ATGCCGGAAAAGACCAAGCGCCATGCCTCCGCCCGATACCCCTAACTACGCCCGTGGAGACCCCGCATGTCTTTGATCCGCAAAACTTCCGCTGCCAAGGAAACCCCCGCAGCGCTGCAGGCCATTGCCGGCAGCATCCCCAAAAATGTCGTGCGCGATGCCGACGCCCAGCGCAAGCGCGCGCGCACCCTGGCCAAGCAGCAGCAGGCATCCGAGCGTGTTGCGTCGGCGGCCAGCGAACTGGCTTCGGGTATCAATGAGGCGGCCTCGGCCGCGGAAGAACTCAAGCGCGCCGCTGCGCAGATTGCCACCGGCGCAGAGGAAGCGTCGGGCGCAGCCCAGGAATCCCTGGCCGCCGTGACCCAGGTTTCTGCGTCCATCACCCGCCAACTCGCTGCCGTCAATCAGGCCCAGCGCACCGCCCAGGGCATGCAGGGCCTGGCCGGAGAAATCAACACCCAGGTTCAATCCACGGTTGCCAACATCACCGCGGCCGCCGAACGCCAGGCCGAGTCCGTGAAGATGGTGGCCGAACTCGAACGCCAGGCCGCCAACATCGGTGAAATCGTCAAGGCCGTTGCGCGCATCGCCGACCAGACCAATCTGCTGGCGCTCAACGCTGCCATCGAAGCGGCGCGTGCCGGCAAGCACGGCAAGGGATTCGCGGTGGTTGCCGACGAAGTGCGCACGCTGGCCGAGACCTCCGAAAAGAGCGCCAAGCAGATACAGGAACTCGTCGGCCAGATCCAGGGCGAGGTCAAGACCATTGCCGATGGCATCAATCAAAGCGCCGATAACGTCCGCGGCGAAGTGGAAAAGAGTACGGTGGTGCTGCAGCAGCTCGAGCAGATTCGCGATGATGCTGGCCAGATCGCCGCCGGCGCCGCCGAGATTGCCAGCGCGGCCGGTCAAAGCAACGTTGCCGCCCACCAGGCGCTCACGGGCTCGGAACAGATCGCCTCGGCCGCAGCAGAGCAGTCCTCGGCCTGCCAGGAGGCCAACAAGACGGTCGATGAGCAGACGGTGGCCCTGCAGCAATCCGAGCAGACCGCACAGGGGCTGAGCGAGATCGCCGACGAACTGAAGAACTCCACCGACATCGCCAAGAGCGCGGAGGAAGTGGCCAGCGCTGCCGAGGAACTGTCGAGCGCCGTGCAGGAGATCAACCGTTCGGCCGCGCAGATCATGGTGGCGCTGGACCAGATCCGCAAGGGCGCGCAGACCCAGGCGGCCGCCAGCACGCAGTCCGCGGCAGCGGTCACCCAGATCGAAAAAGGCGCCCAGGTGGCCGAATCCCGCGCTACGCAGGCCAACGAGCGCGCCGCGGCGATCCGCGCGCTGATGGCGCAGAACAAGACCAATATCGATGGCCTGATCCAGGGCATCAACCTCAACGTCAGCACGACGGAGACCAGCATCGGCCAGGTCAAGGACCTGGAACTGGTATCGCGCAAGATCGACAAGATCGTCGACGCCATCACGCAGGTCTCCATCCAGACCAATATGCTGGCGGTCAACGGCAGCATCGAGGCGGCCCGCGCTGGCGAATACGGCAAGGGCTTCGTGGTCGTGGCGACCGACATCCGCAACCTGGCCCACGATTCGGCGGAAAACGCCGACCGGATCAAGGACATGGTCAAGTCGATCCAAGACCAGATCGCCCTGGTCGGCCGCGACCTGCACGCCATCGTCAATGCCTCGCTTGCCGAAGTCGAAAGGACCAAGACCATCACCACCTCCATGGTGCGCATCGAGGCCGACATCGAGCAGATCCAGGACGGCAACAAGGAAGCCGTGGCCGCGGCACAGGAAATCGCCACCGCGGTGGCGCAGATCAAGGTGGGGGTCGAACAGATCTCCGCGGCGGCTGCCGAGGCTGAAAAAGCCGCCGAGCAGGCCGCATCCGCGGCCAAGCAGCAGAGCCAGGGAGCCGAGCAGCTGTCCGCCGCCATTGAGGAGATCGCCTCCCTCGCTGACGAACTGCAAAGCGCCTGAGCAGCATCCCCTAACCTTCAGAAAGGAGGGATGCCATGAACGCATCCGCGTCCCCGGGCATTGCCATGGGCGTCGATCCGCGCGCCGCGTCGAATCCAGAGGATTCCGGCGAAGGCGACGAATCGTCCAGCGAAAACCAGTATGTAACCTTCTCGGTGGCCGGCGAGATGTTCGCCGTGCCCATGGCGCCGGTACAGGAGATCATCCGCGTACCGGCCGTATCGCAATTGCCACTGGCCCCGTCCACGCTCGATGGCCTGGCCAACCTGCGTGGCCAGGTGTTGCCCATCATCAACCTGCGGCGTCTCTTCGGCTGCGCCGAGCGCGAAAACGACGACGCCACGCGCGCCCTGGTGATCAACCTGGGTCAACCCCTGGGCTTCGTGGTCGATCGCGTGGCCAGCGTGGTGAGCATCGAGCCGGGCGAGGTCGAATCCGCAGATTCCATACAGAGCATCGTCAACGCCGACTACCTCACCGGCGTAATCAAGCGCCAGAACGCCGACGGCAGCCACGACATGCTGCTGTCGATCGACTTCGCCCGCCTCATCGAGGGGCAGTTCAGCGCCGTAGCCGCATCGCGGACGCGAGAGGCCAGCGGTTCGTCCCTGGGATCGGCCAGCACCACGCAGGAAGAAACGGCGGCCAGCGACGAACTGCGCCTGGTGTCCTTCGCCGTCGCCGACCAGGAATACGCGCTGGACATCGCGGAAGTGCAGGAAATCGTGCAACTGCCCGAACGCATCAGCGCGCTCCCCAACGCCGCCGCGCACGTGCTGGGCGTGATCTCGCTGCGCCAGCGCCTGCTCCCGCTGGTGAGCCTGCGCACCCTCTTTGGCCTGCCGCAACTGGCCTACGCCGAACAGCACCGCATCGTCGTCACGGCGCTGCCCGGAGGACACAGTGTCGGGCTCGTGACCGACTCGGTAAAGGAGGTGCTCAGCGTACCGCGGGCGCATGCCGAACCCATGCCCGGGATGCTCGCCGCCGGTCAGCAGCTGCAGGAGTTCTCCTCCATCTGCCGTCTTGATGGCGGCAAGCGCCTGGTGTCGATCATCGCCACCGACCGCTTGTTGAGCATGCCCGCCATAGAACAGGCACTAGACGCTGCCCGCAATGCCAACGCAGGAAACGACACCATGGAACAGGATCGCGACGACCACGCTGCCGACGCCGGCACCGACGACGACACCCAGGTGGTGGTATTTCGCCTGGGCTCCGAGGAATTTGGCGTTCCCATCATGAACGTGCAGGAAATCGTGCGCGTGCCCGAAACGCTGACGCGCGTGCCCAAGACGCCATCCTTCGTCGAGGGTGTGATCAACCTGCGCGGTACCGTCCTGCCGGTGATCGACCAGCGCAGCCGGCTGGGCCTGCCGCTCATAGAGCGCAACGACGGCCAGCGCATCATGGTCTTTCTGCTGGGCGGCATGCGCACGGGTTTCATCGTTGATTCCGTCGCCGAGGTCCTGCGCATCTCGCGCGGCCAGGTCGTCGCGGCGCCGCACCTGTCGGTAGAGCAGAGCCTGCTCATCAGCCGGGTCGCCAACCTGGACGGCGGCAAGCGCCTGGTGATGCTCATCGATCCGGAGCACCTGCTCGAGCGTGGCGATCTCCATGCGCTGGAGTCGTTCGAGCCGGTCGCTCAAGTACCGCCCCTGGCGCGAGCCGCCTGATAACGGGCGCTTGCCCGGGAGTACGTGCCGTGAAGAAGGTTCTGGTCGTCGACGATTCCGCGCTCATGCGCAAGCTCATCATGGGCGTGCTGGGCGAGAACGGTTATGAGGTACGGGCGGCGCGCAACGGTGCCGAGGCGGTGCAGGAGGTGGTCCAGTGGGAGCCCGATGTGGTGACCCTGGACATCAACATGCCGGAGCTCGACGGACTGTCGGCGTTGTCGCTCATCATGGAGGCGCGCCCGACACCGGTCATCATGGTGTCGTCCCTCACGGAAAAGGGCGCCCTGGCAACCTTCGAGGCGCTGGCCCTGGGTGCGGTGGATTTCATCCCCAAGCCGGGTGGCACGATATCCCTCAAGCTCGACGACATCCAGGCCATCCTGCTGGAAAAAGTGCGTTCGGCCACCCGCGCACGCGTCAATCGCCGCGTGACGCCGCGGCCTGCTCCACAACTGACCCCGCGGGCGGTGCCACGCCTGACCGCGCGGCCGACCCCACGGCCGACTGCGCAACCTGCTGGGGTTGTCCGACCCGCGCAGCCTGCAGCACCGGCGCCGTCATCGGCAACGTCGGCCGGTCCGGCAGGGCTCGTGGTGATCGGCGTTTCCACCGGTGGACCGCGCACGCTCGAGGACATACTTCCCAACCTCCCCGGTAATTTTCCGTGGCCGGTCGTCGTGGCACAGCACATGCCGGCCAACTTCACCGATACCTTTGCGCGGCGCATGGATACGCTCTGCGCGCTGCAGGTCGTCGAGGTGGCCACGGCCATGCCCCTGACGGCCGGGACCATCTACATCGGCCGCGGCGGCAATGATGTGGTCATCTGCGAGCGCGCCGGACGGCTGCACGTGGCGCCGCGGCCCGAATCCCCGGCCGTACTCTGGCATCCCTCGGTCGAGATCCTGGTCGATACCGCGATGGACCATCTGCCGGCCAACCGCTTGGTGGGCGTGATGCTCACCGGCATGGGCAATGACGGCGCGCACTCCATGACGCGGCTGCACGGCAAGGGTGGCCGCACGATCGCGGAATCAGCCGAGTCGTCCGTCGTGTTCGGCATGCCCAGCGAACTCATCGATCTGGGCGGCGCCTCCGTGGTTTTACCGAGCAGCGGCGTAGCGCGGCAATTGCAGCGGTGGATTTCCTGAGCATCGCCCGCATGAAAAAGATCACCTACCGGAGTTCGCGATGGCATTGAAGAAGAGCATCGACGCGGTTGCGCTGCGTTCCGTCGAGATCCGCGATTACCCGCGCGACCTCGCCGGATTGAGCGCACAACTGCGCGATCCGGATCCGGCGTCCCGCCGCTGGGCGGCGCGCGACCTGGCCGGCTTCGAAAAGGCCGGACCCGTGGTGTGCGCGGCGCTGCAGGATGAGGCTGACCCCAGTGTCCGTGCGGCGCTCTTTACCACCGCTTCCCGTCTGGGCGGCAACGCCGTCGTCCAGGGCCTGTTGCCGCTGCTCCGCTGTGAGGACGCCGAACTGCGCAACGGCGCCATCGAGGCACTGGCCGGACTGCCTGAAGCGGTCGCGCCCTACATCGAGGCGCTGCTGCGCGACGCCGACAGCGACGTGCGCATCTTCACGGTCAATCTGCTCAACGACCTGCGCCATGAGCGTGTTCCGGTCTGGCTCACCCAGGTACTGCTGGAAGATCCCGAGGTCAACGTCGTGGGCGCCGCGCTCGATGTCATGGCGGAGGTCGGCACACCGCAGTCCCTGCCCGCGCTGCGCGCCGCAAAGCAGCGCTTTGCGGACAGCCCATTCATCGGCTTTTCTGTGGATCTCGTCATCGGCCGGATCGAGCAGGCATGAAGGACACCGCGCTCGGCGCACGGCTGCTTGTCACGGACCTCGATTTCCAGAAGTTCGCGGAATTCTTCTATCGCAAGACCGGCATTCACTTCGACGAAGGCAAGCGCTATTTCGTCGACAAGCGCCTGGTCGAGCGTATCGAAGCCTCGGGCGCCGAAAGCTTCCGCAGCTATTTCACCGCGCTGCGCTTTGAAGCCAACGGCGCCGAGATGCAGCAGCTCATCAACATCATGACGGTCAACGAGACCTATTTCTTCCGGGAAACCTACCAGTTCGACTGCCTGGTGAATGACATGCTCGATGAGGTTACGTGTCACAAGAAGCCCGGTGCACGGCTGCGCATCTGGTCCATACCGTCCTCCACGGGCGAAGAGCCGTATTCGATCGCCATCTACCTGCTCGAGCGCTGGCCGCAGCTCGACCGCTACGACGTCGAGATCCTGTCCTCCGACATCGATACCGAGGTGCTGCGACTGGCCGAGCGCGGCGTGTATTCGGCCCGATCGGTAGGGCAACTGCCCGAAGCCTACCTGCGCAAGTACTTTACCGCCGGCAGCGGTGGTGAATGGCGCATATCCCGCGATCTGGTCGATGCCGTGCAATTCAGCCACGTCAACCTGGCCGATCCTGCCGATACACGGCGTTTCCGCGACATCGACGTCATCTTCTGCCGCAATCTGCTGATCTATTTCGACGACCTGTCCCGGCGTGTGGCGGCCGAGGCGCTGTTCGACACCCTGAGCCCCGGGGGATTCCTCTGCCTGGGTCACTCCGAATCCATGAGCCGCATGTCATCGCTCTACACCGTGCGCCGCTTCAATGACGCCATGGTCTATCAAAAGCCGCTGGGAGTCACAACATGAAACGCATACTGGTGGTGGACGACGCCGCGACCGTGCGCATGTACCACCGCAAGATACTCGGCGATGCCGGCTGGCAGATCGACGAGGCCATCAACGGGGTCGAGGCACTGGAGCATGTGCAGGCCCAGGAGGACGGCGCCGCATTCGATCTCTACGTGGTGGACGTCAACATGCCGCAGATGGACGGCTACCGCTTCGTTCGCGAGCTGCGCAGGCTCGATACGCGTCACCAGGCACCCGTGGTGATGGTGTCGACCGAAGCGCGCAGCCAGGATACGGGCCTGGCTTTCGACGCCGGCGCCAACTGCTATGTCATCAAGCCCGTCCGCCCGGTCGAGCTCGTGCTGGCCGCCGCCCTGCTGATGGGCGACCGCGACACGGCGCGCACGGCTGCCGAAGGAGTGCCGGCATGAACCAGGCCGACCTGCTGGACCAGTTCGTGCTGGAGGCCCGCGAGTGCCTGGAAGCCATCGGGCGGCGCCTGCTCGATGTGGAACGCGACCCCGCCAATGAGGAACTGCTCAACGACCTGTTCCGGTCCGTGCATACCCTCAAGGGCAATTGCGGCCTGTTTGAATTTCGCGACCTGGAAACCGTGGTGCACGCGGGCGAGGATCTGCTCGATCAGGTGCGCAGCCATACGCTGCCCTACAGCCCGGCACTGGCCGACACCCTGCTCGACGCCATGGACTACGCATCGCGGCTGGTGGACGACATCGAGCGGAACGGCCGCATCGATCCGGGCGCCCATGACGCGTCGGTGGCCCACGCTGCCGCCCTGCGGGCGCTGCTCGGTGGCGCCGCACCGGCCGCACCGGTCCATGGCGCCGTGCCAGCAATGCAGGGCGTGGCGTCCACGGCCCCGCTGCATCCTGTCGACCGCGCTGCGCCCGCCTGGGTAGCTCGTATCCCGCCGGCGCTGCTGGCATGCCATCCGGAACGGCTACTGGTGCATTACCAGCCGGAGCCCGGTTGCTTTTTCAAAGGCGAGGACCCCTGGCGCCTCGTGACCACCGCGCCGGGCTTGGAGGCCCTGCACGTCGATACCCGCGAACCCTGGCCGCAGCACGATGCCCTGACCGGCTGGGATTGCTTCGAATCCAATCTGGAATTCGTGCTGTTCTCGAGCGCCGCGCCGGCCCAATTGCAGGAACATTTCCGCTGCGTGCCCGAGCAGGTTCATTACCTTGAACCGGCCGCAGTGCAATCGTCCCCCGAGGACGCGACCGGGCGCGTGCTGCGCCAGCGCTGCGCCGCGCTTTGGCGCGACCAGATCGGCCTGCTGGCCCGCGCCGGCGTTGCGCCGGGCGCGGTCCTGGCCGCACGGCGCGTGCTGCGTCACCTGGCGCAGGCAGCTGCCGGCGAAACATCGGCGCAGATCTGCGCGGAACTCGACGCCCTGCCCGATTCCGTTGCTGCCGGACCGCTGTTGTCGCTGGCCCGCCGCCACGCCCCGGAAGGAAACGCCGATGGTGGCGAGCCAGCGCCGCAGAACGCGGCGCTGGAGTCCGATACTGCCACCGGCGACCCGGCCCGCCGCGCCGACGACCTGCATCCCGGCGGCGGACAGCGCGTGCTCAAGGTAGCCCAGGAGAAGATCGACCACCTGATGGACCTGATCGGCGAGATGGTGGTTGCCAAGAACAGCCTGTCCTACCTGGCCGAACGCGCCGAGGAAGTCTACGGCCAGCGCGAGCTGGCGCGCGAAGTCAAGGCGCAATACGCCGTGATCAACCGCATCGCGGAGGACATGCAGCACGGCATCATGCAGGTTCGCATGCTGCCCGTGGGAACCGTCTTCCAGCGCTTCAGCCGCCTGGTGCGCGATATTTCACGCAAACTGGGTAAGGAGGTTCAGCTGGTGATCGAGGGCGAGGACACCGAAGCCGACAAGAATGTGATCGAGCCGCTGGCCGATCCGCTGATTCACATCCTGCGCAACAGCCTGGACCATGGCATCGAGCTGCCCGAAGCGCGCCGCGCGGCGGGCAAGCCGGCCGGCGGCACCATCCGCATCAAAGCGCACCAGGAAAGCGACCGTGTGGTCATCGAGATCAGCGATGACGGCGCCGGCGTCGATCCCGCGCGGGTCCGCGCCAAGGCGGTCGAGCGCGGACTCATCCCCGCGGAACGTGCCGCGACCTTGGGCGATGAGGATGCCGTGCAGTTGATTTTCCTGCCGGGATTTTCCACCGCGGAGACCATCTCGGACCTCTCGGGCCGCGGCGTCGGCATGGACGTGGTGCGCAACGCGGTCGAGCGCATCAATGGCATCGTCGAACTCGGTTCCGTCAAGGGCAAGGGCACCACGCTGCGGCTGTCGCTGCCGCTATCGATGGCGGTGACCAACGTCATGCTGATCGAAAGCGCCGGCCGGCGCTTTGGCGTTCCCATGGACCTCATCGTCGAGACGGTACGCGTGCACCGGGACGACATCCACGCGTTCAAGAATGCCCGCACCACGGTGCTGCGGGGCCGCGTGGTGTCGCTGCGCGCACTCAACGACCTGCTGGCGCTGCCCGAGGAACCCATAAGCAACGCCGAGGGTGAAGTCGCGGTTCTGGTGGTGCGCATCGGCAACGAGAGCGCCGGCCTGCTGGTGGACGACTTTCTTGGCACCAGCGACATCATCCTCAAGCCACTGGAAGGCGTGCTGGCCGGCCTGACCGGTTTCTCCGGAACGGCGCTCATGGGCGATGGCGGCGTGCTGATGGTGCTCAATCCGAAGGAGCTGCTCTGATGGCCATACGATATCTCAAGAAGTACGCCGCGCTCGAGGGCGTGGTTGCGGTGGATGACGCCGAGGCGCTGCGCGACTGGCTGCTGCGCCAGGAGGTGCCCGCGGTGCATCTGGGCAAGTGCGAGCACGTGCACGCGGCGGTCCTGCAGGTGCTGCTGGCGCTGCGGCCGCGCCTGACCGCTCCGCCGGCGGATCCCTGGCTGGCGGGCGCCTTGGCGCTCACTTGATCCGCACCGCGCTTGCCTTTCCTCAAGGAGAAGGTTCAAGTGCCGATACTGACCATACGCCGGCAATTTTCCATTCGCCAGCCGGTCGTGCAGAAGCTGGCCATCTAACCGTGGAGTTGCCATGAAGACCGTTTTTATCGTTGACGACTCCGCCACCATGGTGATGAGCGTCAAGAACACGCTGGAGATGTCCGGGTTCAAGGTCGAGACCGCGGCCGATGGCGAGGAGGCCATCGGCATGATCACCGATGGTCTGCGGCCCGATCTCATCATCACGGATATCAATATGCCGCGCATGGACGGGCTGGAGCTCATTCGCCGCTCGCGCAAGATGCTGCGCTTTACGCCCATCCTGACGCTCACGACCGAAAGCCAGCAGGCCAAGCGCGACGAGGCCAAGCGCCTGGGCGCCACCGGCTGGCTGGTAAAGCCCGTGGCGGGTGCCGAGCTCGTCAAGGTGGTTCGGCAGGTGCTGCCGGGTGCCTGATATGGACCTGGCATTCGGTCAGCCGGGAACTGCTGCCACCGCTGCAAGTGGCGCCGCAAACAGCGCCGCAAGCAGCGCGGCAAAAAGCGCTGCAAACAGCACCGCAAACAGCACCGCCACTACCGCCGCGGCCAACGCCGCGGGCGCGGGTTGGTGGGCGCGCTGGCGTGCAATGCTGGCAGCATGGATGCCCGGGCGCCGTGCGGCAGCGGCAGCCGATACACCGGCCGTCGGGGGCATGCTGGCGCTCGACCGCGAAGTGCTGACCCAGCTTTCCCGCGCTGTCGCCCTGTCAGAGACGGCAGCGCTCGACTCCATCACGCGCCTGGGCGACCTGCACCGGATGTCCACGCGTCTGGTCAAATACCTGGAGGACTCCCACGCGCAGAGCGAAGCCATGCAGCAGGGCATAGAGCTCAACAGCCGCATCATCGGCGAGCTCGCCAGCTTCGTGCAGACGCTGCCCGCCCAGATCGCCGCCGAGCGCGCGCACTTCCGCCAGCTGGTGGGTGCGGTGAAGGGGCTCACCGACGCCACCGATACGATACGCGGCATCGCCCGCCAGACCGAGATCCTCGCGGTCAACGCCGCCATCGAGGCG
>CAIQGU010000372.1 GCA_903871435.1 uncultured Burkholderiales bacterium
CCGTTGCGCCGCGCTGCCGTCGCGCGGGCCTGCGCAGCGCGTCGCAGGCCCGTGCCTGCCGGTCGTCCGGCGCTGCGTATCCTACCGTGGCGGCCGCGGGCTGTGGATATTCACCGGCGCCCGGCTGGGGGAAATTACAATGCGCTGGCGACTTGCCCGCGGGGAATCCGCGGCAGGCGCCTTGCTCACCAGATCGCTCACGCTCCAGGAGTCGCAATGCCGTTTGTCGGGGTTGGCCTGCACGTTCTCATCGCCTTGTTTTTTGCCATCCACGTCGTGCGCTCTGGTCAGCCGATCTACTGGCTTTTCATCCTTTTCTCGTTCCCCTTGCTGGGCAGCATCGTCTACTTCATCGTCATCTACCTGCCCAATTCACGCCTGCACACCGGTGCGCGCAAGGCAGTTGCCGTCGCGGCCCGGGCGCTCGATCCCACCCGTGAACTGCGCGAGGCGCGCGCCGCCTTCGATTTCACGCCAACCGCGCAAAACCAGATGCGCCTGGCCGCGGCGCTGCTGGCTGCCGGTTCGCCCCAGGAGGCGGCGGCCAACTACGAGGCCTGCCTCAAGGGACCTTTTGCCGCCGACCTGGAGATCAAGTTTTGCGCGGCCAACGCCCACTTGCTGTCGGGCGAATTTGCGCGCTCGGCCGCCCTGCTTCAGGAAGTACGCGCCGCCGACCCGGCTTTTCGCGCCGAACCCGTGCACCTGCTGCTGGCCCGGGCGCTGGCTGGGGCCGGACGCAACGATGAGGCGCGGGCTGAATTCGAAGCCGCGCAAGGGCGCTTTGGCAGTTTCGAGGCGCGCGCCGAGTACGCTGTCTGGGCCTACCGCAACAGCGACCCGGCAACCGCCCAGCGGCTTCAGGCGGAGATCGACGAGATCATGCAGCGCTGGAGCCCGCACAACCGGGAGCTCAATGCCCCGCTGGTGCGGCGCCTGCAGGCCGCGCGCGACGCGGGCCCGGCGCGTTCCTGATCTATCGCCGCGCCGTCGCATCCCTGCGCCATGGATGACACCGAACGCGTCCGCATCGACAAGTGGTTGTGGGCTGCGCGTTTTTTCAAGACGCGTTCCCTGGCGCTCGACGCCATTGCCCTGGGCCGGGTGCGGGTCGGCGGCGAGCGGGTGAAGCCGGCGCGTGAAGCGCGCATCGGCGATCGCGTGGAGATCGTTCAGGGGGAGTCGCGCACCGTGGTGGTGGTACAGGGCCTGTCGGCCGTGCGCGGCCCGGCCACCGCCGCCCGCCTGCTCTATGCCGAGACCACCGAGAGCCTGCAGCGGCGCGAGCGTCAGGCCCAGGTGCGGCGGTACGGCGCCGAGCCCGCGGCCACGCTCCAGGGCCGCCCTACGAAGCGAGACCGGCGGTTGTTGGAAAAGCTCTAACAGTCAGCGCGGCAACCCGTTCAGCCCCCTCTCCCGCTTGCGGGAGAGGGTTGGGGTGGCCGCCCTGCGCGGACCCTCACCCCCGGCCCCTCTCCCGCTTGCGGGAGAGGGGAGCTTCCCCGCTATTCCTTCTGCACCCCCGGTGGCTGGAACTGCACCGCCGCGATGCGCGCCGTGACCAGCACCGCGAGCAAGGCGGCCAGGGCCAGTATCACGTTCCATTCCATGGAGTGGTCATACAGGCCGATGAAGACCTCGCGCAGGATAAAGGCGATCCCCACTTCGGCCAGCACGCGCAGCCGCACCCGGTGGAACTCCAGGTAATCGGTGAAGGTGCGGAATAACTCGATGAGCACGAAGACCGAGAGAACGTCGATCACGAGTTCACGGTCGATACCGTCAACGACGCCGTGGATCAGGGTATGAGAGGACAAGGCGCCGCTGAAGGCGTTGCCCGCCGCGATGAAATCCAGCACCAGGCCGCCGAGGGCACCCATGAGCGTGAGCAGCATCACCACGACCAGTGCCGAGACGATGGCGTCCAGCACGCGGCCGTAGAGGACTAGTGCGCGGCGCTTCAGGCTGTCCTTGGCCATGAGCGGCGCGTCGACTGCGGAGGTTTCGATTTCGGACGGCGTGTTGGGAATGATGGTCTCGCGCAGTGGCTGTCGGTAGGGAAACGTACGGCGCCCGTACGAACACGGAAACTGTACAACCAAATGCCCGCTGCGTGCGCGAGCCGTAGC
>CAIQGU010000373.1 GCA_903871435.1 uncultured Burkholderiales bacterium
CGAACGGGGGGTCCCGCGCCCGACGCGCCTTTCAAGCTCATGCCGAAGGCCCGGCGTAAAAGATGGCGCGGCATTGCCCTGTGGAGCCTGCTGCTCCTCTTCGTCCTGCTCGCCGTGGCGCTGATCTGGCGACATTTCTCCGGCAACACCAAGGCGGCTCCCGCCGCGACGAAGGTCACGGTCACCACCGCCACGTCGCGCAAAGGGGACATCGGCGTCTATCTTGACGCCATCGGCACGGTAACCCCGGTTGCCACCGACCTCATCACCAGCCAGGTAAACGGATCCGTCGTCGCGGTCCACTTCAAGGAGGGCCAGAAAGTCAACGTGGGTGACGCCTTGATCGAAATCGATCCGCGCCCCTACCAGGCAACGCTGTTGCAGGCGCAGGGGGCGCTGGAGCGCGACGAAAGCCTGCTCGCCCAGGCGCGCATGGACCTGGAGCGCTACCGCGGCGCGTGGGACCTCAAGGCCATCTCGCGGCAGATTCTCGACGACCAGGAAAAGCTGGTGCTGCAAATCCAGGGCACCGTGAAGAACGACCAGGGCGGCGTGCAATACGACCAGCTGCAGCTGGGCTACTGCCATATCACCGCACCGATAGCGGGCCGTATGGGCCTGCGCCTGGTGGACCCGGGCAACGTCGTGCAGGCCGGCGGCGGCGTGACACTGGCGGTGATCACGCAACTGACGCCCATCACGGTGATCTTTGCCATCGCCCAGGACAAGCTCGATGCGGTGGAAGCCCGCCTGTACCAGCGCGCGCGACTCGCCGCGGACGTTTACGACCGCGCCATGCAACGAAAGCTGGCCAGTGGCGAGTTGCTGGCGATGGATAACCAGATCGACACCACCACCGGCGCCGTCAAGGGTCGCGCGATCTTTGCCAACCGCAACGAGGCGCTCTATCCCAACGCCTTCGTCAATGTGCGGCTGCTGGTCCAGACCCTGCAGGGGGTCACCCTGGTGCCGGCCTCGGCAATACAGCAGAACGGCGCTGAATCGTTCATTTACATCATCAAGGACGGCGTGGCCCACCTGCGCAGTGTGCAGCCTGGCGTTGCCGAAGGCGGCGATACGCAGGTCGACAAGGTAGAGCCGGGCGAAGCCGTAGCGGTTTCCAGTTTCGACAAACTCCAGGACAAGGCCGCCGTCACCGAGGTGCACCTTTCCGGCCCCGCTGCAGGCAATCGGACCAGCGGGCCATGAGCCCGTCAACTCCCTTCATCCAGCGCCCGGTTGCCACGTCCTTGTTAATGGCAGCCATACTTCTCGTCGGAGCCGTCGGCTACTCGCAGTTGCCGGTTGCTGCGCTGCCGCAGGTGGATTACCCAACGATTCAGGTTCTGACGTTCTATCCGGGCGCCAGCCCTACGGTGATGGCTACCACCGTGACGGCGCCGCTCGAGCGGCAGTTTGGCCAGATGCAGGGCTTGGGGCAGATGACCTCAAGCAGCTCCGGCGGTGCCTCGGTGATCGTGCTGCAGTTCAACCTCAGTATGGCGCTGGACGTAGCCGAAGAGGAGGTGCAATCCGCAATCAACGCGGCGCAAAGCGTGCTGCCGTCCATCCTGCCGGCGCCGCCGGTCTACAGCAAGACCAACCCGGCCGACGCCCCCGTGTTGACGCTGGCGATCACGTCCAAATCCATACCGCTTTCCCAGGTGGAGGATCTGGTCGACACGCGCCTCGCCCCGAAGATTTCGCAGCTCAACGGGGTGGGCCTGGTCAGCATCAGCGGCGGCCAGAAGCCCGCCGTGCGCATACAGGCCAACTCCACCGCGCTATCGGCCTATGGCATCAACATGGAGGATCTGCGCGCGGCGCTCACGGCGTCGAGCGTGAACGCGGCCAAGGGCAATTTCGATGGCCCCAGCCAGGACTACCAGATCGATGCCAACGACCAGCTGGTCAGCAGCGACGACTACGGCAAAGTGGTGGTGGCGTTCCGCAACGGGGCGCCGGTGATGCTCACCGACGTAGCCCGCATCGTCAACGGCGTGGAAAACGACCGGCAGGCCGCCTGGATGAATCGCGATCCGGCGGTGATACTGAACGTGCAGCGCCAGCCGGGCGCCAACACCATCAGCGTCGTGAAGGGTATCAAGGAGCTCCTGCCGCAGCTCCGTGCCAGCCTGCCCGCCGGTGTCGAGGTCACCGTCCTCACCGACCTCACCACGGCGATCCAGGCATCGGTGTCCGATGTGCAGTTCGAACTGATGCTGACGGTGGTGCTCGTGGTGGTGGTGATCTTCATCTTCCTGCGCAGCTTCTACGCCACCCTCATACCGAGCGTGGCGGTGCCGCTGTCGCTGGTGGGAACCTTCGCTGTCATGTCCGTGCTCGGCTACAGCCTGGATAGCCTGTCGATGATGGCGCTTACGATCTCCACTGGATTCGTGGTCGACGACGCCATTGTGATGATCGAGAACATATCGCGCTACGTCGAAGCCGGCGACCCACCGATGGAGGCAGCCCTCAAGGGCGCCAAGCAGATCGGCTTCACGATCATGTCGCTCACCATTTCGCTTATCGCGGTCCTGATACCGCTGCTCTTCATGGGGGACGTGGTGGGCCGTCTCTTTCGGGAATTTGCCGTCACGCTGTCGGTGACCATCGCCCTGTCCGCCGTGGTGTCGCTCACCCTCACTCCGATGATGAGCGCGCGCCTGCTGCGGCGCACGCCCAAGGAGCAGCAGGGGCGGCTCTACAAGGCAACCGGGCGCGCCTTCGACAACATGATCGCGTTCTACGGGCGCACGCTCAAGGTGGTGCTGCGCTTCCAGACCATCACCTTGCTGGTGGCCCTCGCCACCCTGGTGCTGACGGTGGTGCTCTACCTCATCATCCCCAAGGGCTTTTTCCCCGTGCAGGACACCGGGGTGATCCAGGGGATTTCACAGGCCCCACCCGAGATCGGCGCGCAGGCGATGGCGGCCCGGCAGCAGGAACTGGTGGCGGCCATCCTGGCCGATCCGGCGGTACTCAGCGTGTCCTCCTTCATCGGGGTCGATGGCACCAACCTCACGGCCAACAGCGGCCGCATGTCCATCAACCTCAAGCCCCTTGCGGAGCGCGATGTAAACGCGACCCAGCTGGTGGCGCGGCTGCATGAACGTCTGCAAAGTGTGGATGGCATCGAGCTGTTCCTCGAGCCGGTGCAGAACATTACCGTGGACGATAGGGTGAGCCGCACGCAATACCAGTACACCCTCGAGGATTCCAACGCCGCGGAGCTCGACGTCTGGACCCGGCGCTTTGTCGAGCGCCTGCGCGGCCTGCCCGAGTTGCAGGCGGTCTCGACGGACCAGCAGCCCGGGGGACGCGCAGTATCGCTGGAGATCGACCGGGCGACGGCATCGCGGCTGGGCATTGCGCCCACCACGATCGACAACACCCTGTACGACGCCTTTGGCCAGCGCCAGATCAGCACCCTCTACACCCAGCTCAACCAGTACCACGTCGTTCTGGAAGTGGCGCCGCAATTTCGCCAGAGGCCCGATCAACTGGACCGCTTGTACATCCAGGCCAATGCGTCGGCCGGTACCAGCGGCGCTTCGGCCGCAACCTCGTTTGCGTCCTCGGGCTCGTCATCGGCCGGATCCAACGCGCTGGCGGGAACGGCCGTGTACACGCCCGCATCCAACGTTCTGGCAGCTCCCGCAGGCGTGCTTTCCGCGAGCTCTGCTGCCAGCCAGGGCACCGTCGCCCGCACCGCTGCCGCTTCGGCGACCAGCAAGGCCGTACCCCTGAGCGCATTCGCTCGCCTGGTCAACACCACCGAACCCCTGGTGATCACGCATCAGGGACAGTTCCCCACGGTCACCGTGTCGTTCGACATTGCGCCGGGATCGTCGCTGGGCGCTGCCATAACGGCCGTCAACCAGGTACAGCAGGATATGCACATGCCCCCCAGCCTGCAGGCTGGCTTCCAGGGTACCGCCGCATCGTTCACCAAGTCCATGGCCAACGAGCCCCTGCTGATCCTCGCTGCCCTGGTTGCCGTGTACCTGGTGCTGGGCGTGTTGTACGAGAGTTTCATCCACCCCATCACCATCCTGTCCACGCTGCCCTCGGCTACGGTGGGAGCTTTCATCGCCCTGCTGCTGTTTCACGAAGATCTCGGGGTGGTAGCCATCATCGGCATCGTCCTGCTGATAGGCATCGTGAAGAAGAACGGCATCATGATCGTCGACTTCGCCCTGGACCTGATGCGCAGCCAGGGCAAGAGCGCCACGGAAGCGGCCTACGAGGCCTGCCTGCTGCGCGTACGGCCCATACTCATGACGACGATAGCGGCCCTGCTGGCCGGCCTCGCGCTGGCGATGGGATCCGGCTTTGGGTCGGAGCTGACGCGCCCCCTGGGCATCTCCATGGTGGGTGGTCTCCTGCTCAGCCAGCTGCTCACCCTCTACACGACACCCGTTATCTTCATCTTCTTCGACGACCTGGCGCGCCGCTTCACATCCGCGCCGGCCGCCGCCGCACCCCCCGCCCCTCCCGCGCCGGCGACCCCATGAACGTTTCTGCGCCGTTCATCCGGCGGCCCGTGGCCACGACGCTGCTCACGGCAGCCCTTGCCCTGGTGGGCGCAGTGGCCTATGTCGTGCTGCCGGTGGCCCCCCTGCCGCAGGTGGACTTCCCCACCATATCGGTGGGCGCCAGCCTGCCCGGCGCCAGCGCCGAAATCATGGCCTCGGCAGTGGCCACGCCGCTGGAGCGGCAG
>CAIQGU010000374.1 GCA_903871435.1 uncultured Burkholderiales bacterium
CTGCCGCTGGAAAAAAAGGGCGAACTCGTGCAGGCGCATGCGGATTTCCAGCTGGTGGTCTCGTACAACCCTGGCTACCAGGCGTTGATGAAGGATCTCAAGCAGTCCACCAAGCAGCGCTTCGGTGCGCTCGACTTCACTTATCCGGCGCACGCGATAGAACAGGAAATCGTCGCGCATGAATCGGGTGCCACCGTCGATGTCGCCAGCAAGCTGGTATCCATCGCCGAGCGCGCGCGCAACCTCAAGGGTCACGGGCTGGATGAAGGGATTTCCACACGCATGCTGATATACGCCGGTTCGCTCATTGCGCGCGGCGTCGCGCCGGTGGACGCCTGCCGCATGACACTGGTGCGGCCCATCACCGATGACCCCGACATGCGGGACGCGCTCGACGCCGCCGTCACCACCTATTTCTGATAGGGCGGGTCCGCCATGGCGATCGAGCTGGACGACTTCGCCGACCTGACCGCGCCCCTGGGGCCGCAGGCACAGGAGACACTGCGCGCCTGCTGGTACGAGGCGACGCGCAGCTTCTCGGCGCCGGCGCTCACGGCCGTTTATCTCAAAGGCGCCCTTGCCCTGCACTCGCTGGGCCGGGGACCGGAGATCATTGCCAGTTTCCTGCAGCAGGCGCCGGCCGTTGCCAAGGAGCTGGGAAACGAGGCGGTCATCGACCTCGTGGATACCGCCCTTCGCTGCATCTCCAAGACCAGCGCCACCGTGGTGGCGGCCATCATCGATTCGAGTCCCATCGCCGCGCGCCGCCTGGGCGAATACCAGCTTTTCCAGGGCTACCTGCACCTGATCGAGACCCTGCTGGCGCAGGTGCCGCGGGGTGTGCGGCCGCTGCTGGGGCAGCTCGATGCACTGCTGGGCCAACTCACGCTGGGTGGCCTGCGCCGTTGGGCGCAGTGGGGGGCGCAGGCGCACCGCAGCGACTTTGCCGCGCAGATTCAGTATTTCGGACTCGAATCCCCCGAGTCGCAGGCGGTGCTGCAGCAAGAGCGCAAAGGTACGCTGTTTGTCGACGTGCAGCGGCGCCTGGTCATGTACCTGCGCGCGCTCTGGGGCCGGGATTTTTTCTTGCGCCCCACCTCCGGAGATTTCGAGTCACGCGATGGCTACCGGCCCTACATCGAACAACGGCTGATCCACGTACCCGACGCCTATGACGACACGGCGGGTGCCAGCGGGCTCTCCTTGTACCGTGCGGCGGTTGCCCACGCCGCCGCGCATCTGGTCTACACGCGCAGCGCGCTGTCGGCCGAAGGGATCACGCCGCTGCAGATGGCGCTCATCGGCCTGGTGGAGGACGCGCGCGTGGAAGCGCTGGCAATCCGCGAGTTTCCGGGGCTGCAGCCGATCTGGGCGCAGTTCCACACGGTGGGTGCAGACGCCGGCGATAGCTGGGGCGATCAGCTGAGTCGCCTGGCGCATGCGCTGCTCGATCCGGACTACGCCGACACCGGCATCCTGGCCAGTAACGGCCGCCGCCTCATGGCAGCGGCGCAGGACCGGCTCGATGACAACAGCATTTCCTGGCAAATCGGCGCCGAACTCGCCGGTCTCATCAGCAGCACTGACCCCGCTGCTTTCGCCACCGGCGGCGGCCGGCTGCCCGCCTACAACCCGCGCAACGATCTGGTCCGTGCCGCGTACCGCGACGACAACCGCTACCTCTGGGAATTTGACGAAGCCACCGACGGCCCCGGGGCCGAGGTCCTGCCGTGGCTGCAGGGCCAGGTGCGGCGCAAGGTGAACCTCATGGAGTTCATCAACGAAACCGATGTGGAGACAGCGGGCGACGATGCCCAGGAGGTCTGGGTGCTGTCCACGGAGCTCTTTCCGTACGAAGACAACGGCATTTCGTACAACGCCAGCGAGGGCAAGGAGCCCATGCCGGAGCCGCACCTTTATCCCGAGTGGGACTATCAGATACAAGTGGAGCGGCCGGGCTGGGTAACCGTGCTGGAGCCGCGCGCGCCGCTGGGGGATCCGGCGCTCATCGACACCGTGGTGGAGCGGCACAAGCCGCTGGTGGGCCGCCTCAAGCGCCTGATAGAAACGCTGCAACCGCAGGGCGTGCAGCGCCTGCGCCGCCTGGAGGAAGGCGACGACATCGACCTGAACGCCGCCATAGCCTCGCTGGTGCAGATGCGCCAGCACGGCCAGCCCGACACGCGCATCATGATGCGCGATGTGCGCAAGCACCGCGATCTGGCCGTCCTGCTGCTCATCGATCTTTCGCAATCGACCCAGGACAAGGTGCGCGGCTCCGAGCAGACCGTGCTCGATCTGGCGCGCGACGCCAGCGTCCTGTTGGCCGACGCCATGCAGCGCATCGGCGATCCCTTTGCCATCCACGGTTTCTCATCTGATGGCCGCAACGACGTGCGCTACCAGCGTTTCAAGGATTTTGAGGCGCCCTACGACGCCGACGCGCGCGGGCGTCTTGCCGGCATGGCCAGCGGCCTGTCTACCCGCATGGGCGCGGCGATGCGCCATGCCGGCAGCGTGCTGCAGCACTGCCCCCAGGGACGCAAGCTGCTGCTGGTGCTCACCGACGGCGAACCGGCGGATGTCGACGTGCGCGATCCGCAATACCTGCGCTATGACGCGCGCAAGGCGGTGGAGGCGCTGGCCCGCACGGGCGTGACGAGCTACTGCCTGTCGCTGGATCCGCACGCCGACGAATATGTGTCGCGCATCTTCGGTCCGCGCAACTACCGTGTCATCGACAAGGTGGACCGGCTGCCGGAGCAGTTACCGTCGCTGTATATGGGGCTGACCCGCTGAAACGACTCCATTGGGCAGCGCAGGGGCCGTGGTCATGGAATAAAATCGAGCCGTGGACTATGGTGTGATGACCCTGGCTTGATAGCCGATCATCCACAACTGCCGCTCATGGCGTGTACGGACCACCGTGTACAGCCAAGAATGGGTGGATGAAGGTGAGCGAGATATTGCGTTTATTGACAAGCGACGGCTGGTTCCTTGTTGCGATTCGGGGCAGCCATCGCCAGTTCCGACATCCGATCAAACCCGGTCGTGTCACCGTTGCCGGAAAACCGAGCGATGATATTGCTCCGGGAACCTTCAACAGCGTGCTCAAGCAGGCGGGCCTCAAGCGCTAGGGAGCGGACGAATGCGGTATGCGATCGTGATTGAGAAAGCGGGCGACGGCTACTCCGGCTACGTGCCCGACCTGCCGGGCTGCGTGGCTACCGCGTCCTCCTCCGGGGCTGCCGAACAGGCATTGCGCGAGGCTATTGCATTTCACCTCGCCGGGCTGAAGGAGGACGGCGAGTCCCCCCCAGCCCCATCGTGCACCGTGAACTACGTGGAACTACCCGCCTCGTAATTTTTCGCTGCACGCATCAACCCAACTTCAGCGCCCTACGCTGGCAACCGCCACCAGCACGGGGGCGGTGCGATACAACTGCGGAAAGAGTTGCTCCAGGTTGCGCACCTTGGGCAGGTCGAAATGCGCGATGTACCCGCTGTCGGGATGCAGCGTTGCATAATCCTGGTGATAACCCTCAGCAGCATAGAAGTGTTGTAGCGGCTCGATACGTGTAACGATGGGCGCGCGGAAAACATGGGCCTCGTCCAGCTGATGGATGTAGGCTGCGGCCACGCGCTTCTGCTCATCGTGGGTGGTGAAGATCTCCGAACGGTACTGCGTGCCGTGGTCGGGGCCCTGATAGTTGAGCTGGGTGGGGTTATGCGCGACGGAAAAATACACGCGCAACAGCGTTCCCAGGCTGACCACCGACGGGTCAAACGTGATCTGCACCGATTCCGCGTGCCCGGTGCGTCCGGTGCTGACGGTTTCGTAGTCGGCCGTGTTGGCATCGCCGCCGGCATAGCCGGAGACCGCGCGCTCCACGCCACGCACGTGCTGGAACACCTTTTGCACGCCCCAGAAGCAACCGCCGGCCAGCACGATGGTCTCCGAGCCGTGCGCCTTGGCCAGCGGCACATCCGCGGCGGGCGCGGGAATCTCAACGGCATCTTCGGCGGCGCTGCTGGCCAGCGGGCCCAGCAACAGGGCCAGTGCAGTGCCCGCGATAACCAGGGCGGCGACCGCCGCGCCGGGCACCAGGTTGCGCAACTGCCAGCCGTTGCGGTTGGCAGCGGTACGCGTTACGGGGTTGGTCATGATTTTTCTCCTTCAGGCTTGAATACGAGGGCGACGCCGTTCATGCAATAACGCAAGCCGGTGGGTTGGGGTCCGTCATCGAAGACGTGGCCAAGATGGCCGCCACAGCGACGGCATTCCACGGCAGTACGCGTCCAGCCAAAACTGCGGTCCACAGTGGTTTCCACGGCGTGATCGAGGGGCTGCCAGAAGCTGGGCCAGCCCGTTCCGCTATCGAACTTGGTGGCCGAAGCAAAGAGCGCCAGCTGGCAGCCCGCGCAGGCAAAGATGCCCTTGCGTTTCTCATGGTTGAGAGGGCTGGTGAACGCGCGCTCCGTCCCCTCCTGGCGCAGGACGGAAAATTGTTCGGGGGAGAGCAGCTTGCGCCATTCAGCCTCGGTATGTTCCACCTCAAAATGCCGGCCCGGCATGGCAGTCACTGGAAGGGCCAGCGACTTGCCCCGCGCCAGCCGCGCCGCCAATGCCAAGCCCACGGCCGCTGCTGCTCCAACTGCAAGCCAATCGCGTCTTTGCAATGCCATTTACGCCTCCTGATGCGACGAATGTAGGTTCTGTGGAGATTTCGTCGTGCGGGGCGCCAAAAACTTACACCGCCCCGCCGAAACAGCCCGGCCCCATCGCCTGGGTAATTGGACCGGCGTTCAGCCCAGCAATTCCGCAAGGCAGGCAGAAAATGCCTGCAGGAGGGCATCGACATCGGCCGCCGCCGTGACGGGGCAGCACAACATCATGTTATGGAA
>CAIQGU010000375.1 GCA_903871435.1 uncultured Burkholderiales bacterium
AACCACGAAATGCCGGTGAAGTTGGCCAAAACAGCGCCGATCTCGCCGATCTTGTGTTCCAGACCCACGATCACGAGCGCACCCACCAGGGGACCCCAGCGTGTTCCTACGCCACCGACCAGCACCATGAGTATCACCAGTCCGGACATGCTCCAGTGCGCATCCGTCAGCGAGGCAAAACCCAGTACCAGCGCCTTGAGTGCGCCGGCCAGCCCTGCGAGCGCTGCCGACAAAACGAAGGCCAGCAGTTTGAAGCGGTCCGTGGCGTAACCCAGGGATATGGCCCGCGGCTCATTGTCCCGTATGGCCAGCAGAACCTGACCGAACGGCGAGCCGATCACGCGTCCCATGAATATCCAGGCGCCCGCCACTACCGCAAGCACGAAGTAATACAAGGTGAGGTCATCTGCGAGAGGCAGCACGCCCAGCAGCCGGCCACGCGGGATTTCCTGCAGGCCGTCCTCGCCGTGCGTGAAGGGCGCTTGCAAAAACACGAAGTACAGCATCTGCGCCAGCGCCAGGGTGATCATTGCAAAATAGATGCCCTTGCGCCGTATTCCCAAGGCGCCGATGAGCGCGCCCAGCCCTCCGGCGCAGACCACGCCCAGCAGCAGCCCCGCCTCCGGAGGCCAGCCCCAGTCGCGCAGGGCCACGCCGCAGGCGTAAGCGGCCGCGCCAAAAAAAGCGGCATGGCCAAAGGACAGCAGGCCGGAATATCCCAGCAGCAGATTGAAGGCCGCGGCAAAGAGGCCAAAGCACAGCACATCCATGAGGAAAACCGGGTAGGCTCCCAAGAGCGGCAAAGCCGCCGCGAGGGCAAGCGCGCAGCCGATGCGCAACACCGGGAGCAGGGGGTTGGGCTTATCGCGCATCGGGCCTCAGGCCTCGCGTCCAAAAAGCCCCGCCGGCCGCACCAGCAACACGATCGCCATCACGACGAAGACTACCGTCGCAGAGCCCGGTGGATAGAACACGCGGGCGAGTCCTTCGACCACGCCCAGCAGCAGCCCCGTGACGATGGAACCGGCAATCGAGCCCATGCCTCCGATGACCACTACGGCGAAAACCACGATGATGAGATCGCTCCCCATCAGCGGCTGGACCTGCAGCACCGGCGCGGCCAGCACGCCGGCCAGCGCGGCCAGCGCCACGCCGAACCCATAGGTGAGCGTGATCATCAGCGGAACATTGATGCCAAAGGCCTGCGCCAGCGCCGCGTTCTCTGTTCCCGCGCGCAGCCGCGCGCCCAGGGGGGTGCGCTCGATGACGAACCACGTGAGCAGGCACACCACCAGCGACACCAGCACCACCCAGGCGCGATAGATGGGCAGCACCATGAACCCCAGGTTGACGGAACCGCGCAGCACTTCCGGAACCGCGTAGGGCTGGCCGGAAACACCGAAGAAAGAACGGAACAGCCCCTGTATCAGCAGCGTGGCCCCAAAGGTCAGCAGCAGACCATACAAGTGGTCCAGACCCTGCAGGCGGCGCAGCAGCAGGCGTTCGAACACCATGCCCAGGATGCCCACCGCCAGCGGCGCCAGCACCAGCATGGGCCAGTATCCCAGGCCCAGGTACTCCGCGCCTATCCATGCCAGCATGGCGCCCATCATGTAGAGCGCGCCATGGGAAAAATTGATGACGTTGAGCAGGCCGAAGATGACCGCGAGGCCCAGCGAGAGCAGGGCGTAGAAGGAGCCATTGACCAAGCCCAGCAACAGCTGGGCCATGAGCACCGGCAACGGCTTGCCGAGGATGACCGTCATGTGGTCGCGAACCCGACGGCTGACGCCGCGGGCCGTTGTTTTCCCGGTAGCGGCGTCCCGGCTGACACCGCCTCCAGGGAGGCCATCCCCGCCTCCGCCTTTACTTCTTTATCAGCGGGCACTTGGAGTCCGCCAGCGACTGGAAGGCCTTCTCGCCGGGGACAATCTCGACCAGCTTCACGTAGTCCCAGGGCTCGGTTGACTCTTCCGGCGACTTCACCTGCACCAGCCGCATGTCGTGCACCATGCGGCCATCGGCCCGGATGTAGCCGCCCTGGGCAAACATGTCGTTGATGCGTGTCTTCTTGAGCTGGGCCATCACGGCGTCACCATCGTCGGTTCCCGCTGCCTTCACGGCCTGCAGGTACTGGGTGGTGGCGGAATAATCGCCCGCCTGCACCATCGAGGGCATGCGCTTGACCTTTTCAAAGAAGCGCTTGGCCCAGGCGCGCGACTCGGCCGACTGGTTCCATGTCCAGCCGTCGGTCATGTACATGCCCTTGGTGGCGGCCAGCCCCAGCGTGTGGATGTCGGTGTTGAACATCAGCAAGCCCACCAGCTTCATCGAGTTGGTGACGCCAAACTCGTTGGCAGCCTTGATCGCGTTGATGGTGTCGCCGCCGGCATTGGCCAGTCCCAGGATCTGCGCGCTGCTGGCCTGCGCCTGCAGCATGAAGGAGGAGAAATCGGCGGCGTTGAGCGGATGGCGTATGGCGCCCAGCACCTTGCCGCCGTTGGCGGTAACCACCGCCGAGGTGTCTTTTTCCAGCGACTGGCCGAAGGCGTAGTCGGCCGTCAGGAAAAACCAGCTCTTGCCGCCCGCGCGCACGACGGCGCCGCCCGTGACATTGGCGAGCGCTATCGTGTCGTAGGCGTAATGCACGGTGTAGGGCGTGCATTCCTCATTCGTGAGCTTGGACGTGCCCGATCCTATGGCAATGAAGGGCTTCTTCTTCTCGGCGGCCACGGACTTCATCGCCAGGCTGGCGCCGGAATTGGTGCCGCCGATGAGCAGGTCGAGGCCCTTCTGGTCGAACCATTCGCGCGCCTTGGAAGAGGCGATGTCGGCCTTGTTCTGGTGATCGGCCGACAGCAGCTCGATCGTGATGCCCGGGTTCCTGGCCTTGAAATCATCGATGGCCATCTGAATGGCGATGGCGCCGGCGTTGCCGTCGAGATCCGAATACACGCTCGACATGTCCGTGAGAAAGCCGATGCGTATGGCGCCGTCGCTGAGCTTTTGCGCCTGCGCGCCGCCGCACAGGCCAGCGACCAATAGCGCGCCGGCAGCGGTATTCAAGGCCTTACGTGTGTTCATTGCGTGTCTCCTCCAGGGTTTCAAACGCCCAGCAACTCGCCGAGGCGATGCGTGCGGCCCGGCAATTCTGCAGCGAAAAAGCTATCCACCACGCTGCCGTGTTCCAGCACATAGAACCGGTCCGCCAGGGGTGCGGCAAACCGGAAATTCTGTTCCACCATGACGATCGTAAATCCCCGCTGGCGCAAGGCAAGCACCATTTGCGCTAGCTTGCGCACGATCACCGGGGCCAGACCCTCGGAGATCTCGTCGAGCAGCAAAATGCGCGCACCCGTCCGCAAGATGCGGGCCACGGCCAGCATCTGCTGTTCGCCCCCCGACAAGCGCGTTCCCGGGCTGCCGGCGCGCTCGAGCAGGTTGGGGAACATAGCGTAAATCTCGTCCAGGCTCATGCCGGAGCCCGGCGCAATGCGGGGTGGCAGCAGCAGGTTCTCTTCGCAGGTGAGCGTGGCAAAAATGCCCCGCTCCTCCGGGCAATATCCCACGCCCAGGTGCGCGATGCGGTGCGCCGGCGTCCCTATGGCCTCCACGCCGTTGATCCGTATCGAGCCGCTGCGCGCTCCGGTCAGGCCCATGATGGCGCGCAGGGTCGTGGTGCGGCCGGCGCCGTTGCGGCCCAGCAGCGTCACGACCTCGCCCGGCTGCACCACCAGATCGACGCCGTGCAGCACGTGCGATTCCCCGTACCAGGCGTGCAGGCCGGTGATTTGCACGGCCGGTATGCCGGCCACTCTGCTGTCTGCGGCATCCGCGCCGCGCTCCATTGCGGCGCGGATGCCCGCCACGGCTGGCGCCTCGGCGGTGGCAGGGTCGCCAGGACTTG
>CAIQGU010000376.1 GCA_903871435.1 uncultured Burkholderiales bacterium
CGCGCGCCGCGTTGGTAGCCCACCCGCGCCGAACGGGGCCGGATCCATCGTTCCACGTGGCCAAGGTGGCCACTGCCCGTTTCTTTGCCGATCACGTATTGCCAACGGCGACCGCCCTGCTCGCCGCGATCGAAGCCGGCGGCGCCGGCGCCCTTGCGCTTTCGGCAAGCGACTTCTAGCGCGGCAGTTCGCTGCGCCCGGACGAAATTTCCGTTGCGGCTCAGGGCTCACGGGAGCGCGATTTTCCCCCGGCGTGGCACCTGCCCGAGTTCCTGCTTCGACGCGTCGCGATGCTGCAAAGCACAAACCACGACATAAAAAGGGGATATTGCAAAGGGCCGATTTCGTTGAAGAATATGCTGTGGGCGCGTGAGCGGTCCGGGTATTCGCTCGCCAGCCAAACGCATTCCTTGGGAAATTTCCCAAGCGTAATGCGGGAAGGTAACCCCGTCTGCGTGTTCAAAAATTAAAAAAACATGCTTGGCCAAAGGAGGCAAGAAATGACGAATCGCCGCACTTTCATATTGAAGCTGGTTCCCCTGGCAGGAGCGGCGGCAGTTCTGCCGCGCATGGCGCTGGCCGAAATTCCGCATTTGGCCGAGGCCGACAAAATGGCAACCGCCATGGGCTTTCACCTGCACACGAAAGACGCAGACCAGAAGAAGTATCCGAAGCACACGGAAGAACAGTTCTGCGGCAGGTGTCTGCATTTCACCGAACCGGGCAAGGATGAAGCCCGCTGCGATCTTTTCAACAAGATCGTGCCCAAGGGCGGCTGGTGCAGCGGGTTCTCGAAGCGCCCCTAAAAAAGACTCCCCTGGGCGCTTGCTGCCGCAGGAACGCAAAAAAGCGTGGTGTCCAGGGTTTCGCGCTCGTGCGTGAGTTGCAGCCGCCGGCACGCCAATGTAAAGCGTTGCTGCAGCAGGCGCGCGTAGATGCCCGTGCCGGTCATGCGTGAGGCAAAGTCGGAACGGTAATCGGCGCCGTCTCTCATCTGACGCACCAGACTCATGATGCGTTCGGCCCGCAGCGGCGCAAACTCGCGCAGCCATTCCTTGAACAGGTCGCGCACTTCCAGGGGCAGGCGCAGCACGCTGAACGCCGCGTGCACGGCGCCGGCCGCCGCTGCGGCTTCCAGCACGTTTTCCAGGTCGGGGTCGGTGAGCGCCGGGATGAGCGGCGCCACGATGACGCCCGTGGACACACCGGCTTGTGCCAGGGAGCGCATGGCCTCCAGGCGCCGCGCCGGTGTGCTGGCGCGCGGCTCTAGCGTGCGGGCGATGCCGCGATCGAGCGTGGCAACAGAAAACTGCACCCGCACCAGGTTCTGCCGCGCCATGTCCTGGAGGATATCGAGGTCGCGCAACACCAGCGCGGATTTTGTGGTGATGGTGACCGGGTGCCGGAAGGCCACGAGGGTTTCCAGTACGGTGCGCGTGATGCGATGGTGCTCTTCTATGGGTTGATAGGGGTCGGTATTGGCGCCCAGCGCCAGAACGCCGGCGCTGTAGCCCGGCCTGCGCAGTTCCGCGTCAAGTTGCGCGGCGGCGTTGGTCTTGGCATACAGGCGAGTTTCGAAATCGACCCCCGGTGAAAGCCCCAGGTACGCATGCGTGGGGCGGGCATAGCAATACACGCAACCATGTTCGCAGCCGCGATAGGGATTGACGGAACGGTCGAACGGGATATCCGGTGATTGGTTGCGGCTGATGATGCTGCGCGCGTGTTCGATGCTGACAGTAGTGCGCAGCCGGGTTGACGCAGTCTCACTCGGGGATGGACTTGCCGAACCACCGGATGCGCCGCCGGATTCGGCCCTGCACGCGTGCTCGTGCTCGAGAAATTCAGGGTCCACCTCATGCGTGGCGCTGCTGTAGCGGGATTCCCGGTTGCTGCGTGCGCCGCGACCCTTGAGATTGGCGAATGCGCCTGGCACCAGAGGGGTTCGAATGGGAGTTTGTTGTTGCATGCCGGTAACCACCTTCCGCGGTATCGCCGCTGCATATACCCGCTGCATATCTCGGCCACTGGAAACCTACACCGCAGCCTTGATTCGGATAGTGTAAGGATTTACAGTATACTGGTATTTTTAACAGTTTTCTGTTGATGCTAAACAAATTCCGTCGGGGTATTTGCGTTCTACAAAATCCGCAGCGGCAGGCGAACTGCACGATCGGGCGCAGCAGATCGTATGAGTTGATTTCGTCGGGAAATTTCTGGACCGCGTAATTCAAGCGTTCGCGCGGTAACTGCTCCACCAGGCGCTCTCGAACTCCGCGCTCATGGAGCGCTCCGTCCATCCATCATGACCGCTGTAGGTGGGTCACCGGTCACGGAAGGCGGCGCCACGAAGCGACCTATTTTTCGCGCTC
>CAIQGU010000377.1 GCA_903871435.1 uncultured Burkholderiales bacterium
TCTGTGCGGTTCATCGCACATCTTGGGGATGCAGGTCTAGGTCGATCGCCCTATCCACCGTGCCGTTGCTCTTGCGGGGGAAAGGATTGGTGCGGAGGATAGCCCGTCGGGCGGCCTCGTCAAAACCCGGCAGGCCGCTGGGGTGTACCAGCAAGGGCTCTCCCGCCAGTTCGCCATCGGGCAGCAGTTCAACCCGGAACTTTGCATATACCGCGGGGGATACCCCTTCGGGAACGGCAAAGTTCAAATTGGCGAGCACCGCGGATTTGATGCGCGCAGCCCATTCCTGGCTGATGGGGCCGGCGCTCACTGAGGGCACGTCCGAGGTCGGCGTGCCCGCTTGGCTGCTCAGGCGCTTCAACTCTTCGGCATGGCGCTTGTCGGCCTCGGCCTGCTGGCGCTTGAGCTCCTGGGCCGTGGGTTCGGCGGGCGTGGGCTTGGGTTTCTTCTTTTCCGGTTTCGGGATGGGCTTGGGCGCTTCCTCGGTCTTGTGCGGCCGCTCGCGCTTGAGGGCGATATCCGGGGCGGGGATCGGCGCTTCCTGGGCGGGCGCTGGGGGCGGCGTTTCCGGGGCGGGGGCGGGCGTGGGGGTGGGCAGCGGCGTGGTCTGCTCAACCGATGGCAGTTCCCAAAGTTCCGCCGTGGCAGGAGCCGATGCGGTGGTCTTCCATTGCACGGCGAACCACATGGAACCGATGAGCGCGGCATGCATCAACAAGGCCGCGACGAAAGCCGGCCCCGAGCCCCGGTTGCGATCCGGAGGTAGCGGCCCCCGCGCGGCGATGGCTGTCATGCCGCCGGCTTGACCGCCAGTCCCACGCGCCGCACGTGCAGCTTGTAGAGCGCGTCCATGACCTTGGTCACCGATTCATAGCGCACGGCCTTGTCGCCGGAGATCACCACCGGTGTATCCGGATTGCGCGCGAGCTTTTGTTCGATGGTTGCGCCCAGGTCTTCCATGCGCAGGTCCACGGGCGCGGAGGCGCCGGCCGAGCGGTCGTTCAGGAGCAACCGGCCATCGGACTTGACAACGATCTCGATGGGCTGGTCGGGCGCCTTGGAGGTCTTGCCAACCGTGGGCAGCTCCACCAGGCTGGGCGTGACAAAAGGCGCGGACACCATGAGGATCACCACCAGCACCAGCATCACGTCAATATAGGGCACCACGTTGATGTCGGAGAGCATGCGGCGGCGGCTGGGCGTGCGGCGGGCAATGATGGCCATGGCGGCGGCGTCGGTGGGATGGAGTGGTCGGCAGCGGCGGGCTTAGCGCTGGCGCTGCAGGATGTTGGAGAACTCTTCGATGAAGGTCTCGAAGCGGTTGGCCAGCCGGTCGATGTCATGGGCGAAGCGGTTATAGGCCACTACCGCCGGAATGGCCGCAAACAGGCCGATAGCCGTGGCGATCAGGGCCTCGGCAATGCCCGGCGCCACCTGGGCGAGGCTGGCCTGCTGCAGGGTGGAGAGGCCCGTGAAGGCGTGCATGATGCCCCACACCGTGCCAAACAGGCCGATATACGGGCTCACCGAACCGGCCGAGGCCAGGAACGACAGGCCCGAATCCAGCCCGTCCATCTCGCGCTGGTAGCCGGCGCGCATTGCGCGCTGCGCCCCTTCCAGCAGTGCCTGCCGGTCCACCTCACCGTCACGGCTGCCGCGCAGCTTGAGAAATTCCGTCATGCCGGCCTCGAAGATGCGCTCCAGCGCCACGGTCTTGTGGCCGGGGCTGGAGGCGGTCTCGAGCAGGCGTTTCAAGTCGCTGCCGGACCAGAA
>CAIQGU010000378.1 GCA_903871435.1 uncultured Burkholderiales bacterium
ATGAGTTCGGCGAGGCCGCGTCCGGCGGCATAGCTTTGCATGGCGCCTCTGCCCGAATATCTGTAATCCGGCGCACGGACCAATGGCTGGTCGTGACGCGAGAATGGGCTTGCCAGCGGTCATGTCATTGCCGGATCGCAGGCCCCGGCCCCGCATGGGGCGTCGGTGCCCCAATTTCAACGCCAGGATCCCGATCATGCACAGCCCAACCGCGCCCTACTTGTCAGAACAACGGCAGCCCACCTCAGCCAATACCGCCAGACGCGCTGTCCGAGCGATGCTCGCCGGATCCGTCGCGGTGTCCATCAGCGTTTGCATGCCCGTATCCAGCGCAGCAGCTGCAGCGCTTGCCAGCGCAGCGCCGGCCAGTACGCAGGACAGTTCCCAGCGGGTTGAAAAACGCATCGACGACATGCATACGAAACTGCATATCGTCTCGAGCCAGGAGACCTTATGGCAGACCGTCGCGCAAACCATGCGCGATAACCAGCAGACGCTCGAACCGCTGGTGGCGGAGCGCGCCAAGAATGCGGCCAGCGCCACCGCACTGCAGGACCTCGATTCCTTTGCCGCGGTGTCAGAGGCGCATACCGGTGGCATCCGCCGCTTCATCGCAGCTTTCGAGCCCCTTTACACCGCCATGTCGGACGCGCAGAAAAAGGATGCCGACACGCTGTTCCGCAGCGGCCCTGGTAAAGCAGGGAAAACCAAATGAGCGCCGACACCTACACGCCCCACAGGCCGTTCGCAGCGGTGTGCGCGGCGGGCATGGCGGCGCTGGTCTATGGTGCGGCGCTAAGCTTGCTGGTGGGCGCTACCAGTCCCCCGCTGGCGCAGGCTGCCACCGGGGGACGCGATGACCCGCGCGACGAACGGCCAAGGGATGGTCATGACCAGGGCCGGCGTGGCGGCGAGCGCGGGCACGACAACGGCCAGCGCGAGCGCGACGAGCGACAACGGTACGAACGGGAGCACTACTGGCAACATCAGCAGCCGGTCTACGTGCCGCCACCCGTCTACTACTATCCGCCCCAGGCATCGCCGGGCATCAACCTGATACTGCCGCTCGAACTCCGGTTCCACTAGCCTCGCGGCGCACCCGCTGCCACTTGCAGACCTGCCTGCGGCAGCGGTTCTTGCGGCAAACCCGCTATCCGCGTCCCTGCCCATGGGCGGCTGCGGACCGCGGCAAGGTCAGTCGCCGACCAGGGTGAACTCCACCAATATCTCGTCCTGTACGGCGATGAATCCCCCCAGTGCCGAATAGGGGTGGACCCCGAAATCGCTTTGCCGCAAAACGAATGCGCCGCTGGCGCGCACCTGCCGGGGCAAACCTGCGACAACAACCGGCAGTGTCAACACCCGGCTTTGGCCGTGCATCTCGACCGCGGCGCTCACGGCGAAATGATCACCCTCGCCCGTCACGGCGAGCCCGTGGATGCGGATGTAGGGATAACGGTCGGCCTGGAGATTATCGTCCCCCAGCATGTGGGCTCGGGTATTGGCGATATCGCCCGGGGTCAGCTCGGCGGCAAACGGCGCACCAAGCTGCGCGCGCAGCTGTGGATCGTCCAGCGCCAGACGATCGAGGGCAAACTCCAGGTCAAATTGCGCGCCGGCGGGCCCGGCGGCCGGCAGGAAGAAATAGCCGCTGAAGTCCGGTGCCGTGAGCACGTGGTTGTGGCCCAGCGATGGCGCGCGGCCCCCACGGAAAACCAGGATGCGCACCGTGGAACGTTGCGGATCCAGTCGCAGCACGGTGCCACCCGATGCTCCCAGGGCCGCGTAGCGGCTCGACAACACGGAATCCGCGCTGCCCGATCGCGTAGCGTCGGCCGGCGCCTGCGGCGCAACGACCGTGCAAGCCGCAACCAAAACGGCAAACATTAGGGCAAGCAGCGCACCCGCCGAGGCGAACCCGGACGCGCGGCCACGCGGCGCCCGTGCCATTGGCGCTCGCCAGCAGTTCACAATGCGCGGCTCGCAAAGCGATACAAAGAGGGATCAGGGGCGCAGCGCGCCTTGCCGGCCCAGCGCGCGCTCAAGGTCAGCACTCCGGGCCAGGCACGCGCCAGCAGCACGAGCACTCGTGCGGTGAACGGTCGCATGGCCAGGTTCGCGACCAGGGCACCCAGGCGCAGCCGTCGCGCAAAATGCACGCGCCACTGCGCGGCATAGTGGCGCGCCACACGGGCCTGCCACGCCGGATCCGCGCGCTGTTCGGGCGTCTTGCCACTGCGCAGCTGCTCGCAGAGCAGTCCCGCCGATTGCAGGGCCATGCTGATTCCCTCTCCCAGTATCGGATGCACCTCGCCGGCCGCGTTACCGATACGCAACAGGCGATCGTCGGCGCGCACGCGTATACCGGGGTCCAGGGGACCACTAGCCAGCCAGGTGCCATCGCGTTGCGCACCGGCCAGCGCCTGGTCCACTCCGGCGCACTGGCCGCGCAGCCATGCCTCGACCACATCGCCCGCGCAGCGCCCGGGCGCCTGCGCCCGCAGCGCGTCGAGCCGGTCACGCCGGACACAACACGCGACCGTTACCACGCCGCCATCGGCCACCACCATGCCACCATAGCCACCGTCGAGTGCCAGCACCGGCAAGCAGCCCGGTGCCAGCGTGGCACCACGAAAATTAGCCTTGAACGCGAATAGGTCGGCGCCACTGCGCGACATGCGGCGCCGTGCGCGCCCCGAGGGCAATGGCTCCCAGGAACCGTGGGCAGCAATGGCAACGCGGCCCTGCAGCTGCAGATTTGCATTCTCCGAGCGTGCTGTCAGCTGCCAGTTGCCCGGGCCGCCAGAAATTGCGGTAACTGCGCAGGGTTGCAGCACGGTAGCGCCCGCTTGGCGCGCAGCCGCGACCAGGAGCACATCGAGCGTCTCCCGGCCAAGCGCCCGCCCCCAGGGATGGCGCACGTCCGGCGCCGTTGGCATGGCGGCAAGGACTCGTGCGTCACCTTGCATCAGCGCAACGTAGCGGAGCTCGGGACCCGCGTCCCGGGCGATCACCGCATCCAGCCCCAGGCCGTCAAGTAATGGGAGGTTGCTCGCCGCGATGCACTCCCCGCACACTTTGCGGCGCGGGAAGGGCTGTTTTTCGAGCAGGGCAACCGACCAGCCGGCACGCGCCAGCAAGATCGCTGCCGCGGAGCCTGCAGGACCCGCGCCGATGATCACGGCATCGTAGGTCACGCCATCCTCAGCCGCCCGTACCGTCGTCATGATGCCTGCGCCACCCGTCCTGCGTGAAACACATGGCTGAACAGGCCGGCCGGATATTCCCGAATCTCCCAATCCGGTGCCCGGGACCACAGCGCCCCCAATTCTGCGCCATTGAAACCCGCGCGTACGCTGAGTACGGCGTCCTCCCGCGTCACCGCATTGGCGCCCAGCGCACCCACGAGATGGCTGGCGAGCCAGGCCAGCCATGTGCGGCGCGGCTCGACCGCGACAAACCGCTGGCAGCGCCGCGCCACGGCGTCGAGCAAGTCCGTAAGCGTTGGGTTTGGGAAATGGTGCAGGAAAAGGTTGGCGACGATGAGGTCCCAAGACGCGTCCTTGCTGTCCTGCCGGCCGTCTGCCGCCGCCCACTCGAGGATGTCCGCCGTCTGCATCTGCACGGTCCAACCCAGGCGGGCATAGGCCGCCGCCGTTTCGGGCGCGAGGAGGCGTTGCCGGTCCAGCAGCGTGAGCGTTACCGGCGGCAGATCGGCGGCCATGTCACGGGCGAGCGCCAGCAGCAGCGTACCGTCACCAGCACCGATTTCCAGCACGCGCAGCGGCTCGGTGCGGCGGGCATCGTGCAGGCAAGCGCTCAGTGCACGCCGCAGGATCGCGCGCGTGCCCATCACCCGGTGGACGCGGCGCAGGTCGCGACGCGCGCGCTGTGCCGCAGGGTCGTCGGCAGCCAGGGCGTCGAGCGTTTCGGGCAGTATCGTGCGCTCGGTGATCATTGCACTTCGAGCAGCGCGCCATGGCAACTGAATCCGGCGCCAAAGGACGACAACCACCACCAGCCACCGGGGGCCGGATCGGCCAGGGCGGCATCGAATACGAAGTAGACGAAAGCACTGGAGAGGTTGCCGTATTCACGCAAGGTGGCCGCGCTGTACCGCAGATGCTCTGTTTTGATGCCGAACCGAGCCTCGATGGCATGCAGCACGTCACGGCCACCCGCATGCAATATCCACGCGCTGATATCCGCCGGGCGGAGCCCGGCGCGCTCCAGCACCGTGTTCATGACCTCTTTGGCGTAGCCGGCCGCCAGTCCGGGAACTGGCCGGGTCAGGATATTTCGCAGCATGCCGCCGCGATGCTCGAAACGCAGGGCTTCGCGCTGAACCGGCTCGGTGATCGATGCACTGTCGATCCAGCGTACGCGGCGGCCCTGCGTTGCGGGCTTGCGCGACAGCACGGCGGCGCCAGCGCCGTCGCCAAACAGGCAGGCGCTGATGATCACACCCGGATCATTGTCGAGGTACATCGCGGCGCTGCTCACCTCCACGCAAACCGAAAGCACATGCTCGGCAGAACCCGAATCCAGCAGCGCCCGGCATAACTGCAGGTTGGGAAGCGCAGCGGCACAGCCCTGGCCGACCAGGTCGTACGCACCGATGTCGGGACGCAGTCCCAGCCGCTCGAGCACATGGCCTGAGAGACCAGGACAAAGGTAGCCGGTGCAGGTGCTCACCACGACCGCATCGATCTGCGCCGCCACCAGACCCGACTTGCGCAGCGCGCGCTGCGCCGCCTGGGCGGCCAGCACAGGCGCGTGCGCGGCAAAACGCGCCGCGAGGGTGTCCGGATCAATCGTGAAGACGTCGGTCAGTTTTTCAAGGGCCAGCCAGCGCGCGTCGATGCCGTTGTCGCGCTGCAGGACGGTGCGCGCCACGAGATGGGTGCGGGAATCGAGCCGGCCATACCACTCGGATTGCTCGAAAGCCTGAAGACATTGCGCCTTGGTGTAGCGCGCTGTTGGCGTGGCGGTACCAATTCCGCAAAAATGCATGGATCTCGCCAAGGAAGGGTAGATGGCCCATTGTGCGCCAAATAACCCAATCCACCGGGGGCCAATCGCCTTTCCCTTACGACATTGTGGGTAGTCCGCAGCTATCCGTGCCGGGCGCGCATGGAAAAGTGATGTATTGCAGACGCCCAGCAATAACGCACGCGTCGCGCGTCGCGTCAACCAGCCAGCGCCGGAACCGGATCAACTGCGACGTTGACCGTGAAGTGGAAGGTACTGCCCTTGCCCACTTCGCTCTCGACCCAGATGCGCCCGCCCATGACATCTACCAGGCGGCGGCAGATGGCAAGTCCCAAGCCGGTACCGCCAAAGCGCCGGGCAATGGAGCTGTCTTCCTGGGCGAAAGCATCGAAGATCTGTTCGCACTTGTCCTGCGGTATGCCAATACCCGTGTCGCTGACAGCGACATGCAGAACCGCACCGGTCACGGCATCGCTGTCCTGGCTCACGCGCAGCCGCACCCGCACCTCGCCGCGCTCGGTGAACTTCATGCCGTTGCTCACGAGATTGAGCAGGATCTGGCGCAGCCGGCCCGGGTCGCCACGCAGTTGCAGCGGCGAGGCGGGGTCGATTTCCATGCCCAGCGACAAGCCCTTCTCCTGGGCGCGGGGTGCAAGCGTCTTGATGGCGTCGCCCACCAACCGCTCCAGTCGAAACGGTATCGTCTCGATGATCAGCTTGCCGGCCTCGATCTTGGAAAAATCGAGGAGGTCGTTGATGATCTTGAGCAGCGCAACGGCCGACGAATGCACTGTTCCCAGGTTCTCGCGCAATTCGTCGTCGAGCTCCG
>CAIQGU010000379.1 GCA_903871435.1 uncultured Burkholderiales bacterium
GCGCCGTCCGCTCCGGCAGTGGCCGCGCGGCTGCCCGAAGTGCGCGCCATAGTCGAGGCCAGTGCCCTGGATAACCGGCCGGAGCAGCGCGTGCCGATGTCACGCCTGCGCCAGCGCGTTGCCGAACGGCTGGTGCAGTCCCAGTCGACCGCGGCCATACTCACGACCTTCAACGAGGTCAACATGCAGCCGGTGATCGACCTGCGCAACCGGCACAAGGACCGCTTCGAGAAGGAACATGGCGTCAAGCTGGGGTTCATGTCGTTTTTCGTCAAGGCGGCCATCGCGGCGCTCAAGCGCTATCCCATCGTCAATGCATCGGTCGATGGAACGGATATCGTCTACCACGGCTATTTCGATATCGGCGTGGCGGTGGGCTCGCCGCGCGGCCTGGTGGTCCCTGTCCTGCGCGATGCCGACACCATGGGCTTTGCCACGATAGAAAAGACGATTGCCGATTACGGCAAGCGCGCGGGCGAAGGCAAACTCTCCATCGACGAACTTACCGGCGGCACGTTTTCCATATCCAACGGCGGCGTGTTCGGCTCCATGCTCTCCACGCCCATCATCAACCCGCCGCAGTCGGCCATCCTCGGCGTTCATGCCACCAAGGACCGTGCCGTGGTGGAAAACGGCCAGATCGTCGTGCGTCCCATGAACTATCTCGCGCTGTCCTACGATCACCGCATCATCGATGGCCGTGAGGCTGTACTGGCGCTGGTGGCCATCAAGGAAGCGCTCGAGGATCCGGCGCGTCTGTTGCTGGAAGTCTAATTTCCGGAAAGTTGCGCAATGAGCCAGGCTTTTGATCTCGCCGTGATCGGCGGCGGACCCGGTGGTTATATCGCCGCCATACGCGGCGCGCAGCTGGGCTTGCGCGTCGTCTGCATCGACGCCGCGAGCACTGCCGGGGGCGAGCCCGCGCTCGGGGGTACCTGCACCAACGTCGGCTGCATTCCGTCCAAGGCACTGTTGCAGTCGTCCGAATACTTCGCGATGGCGCAACATGGATTGGCCGAGCACGGCGTGCGCGTCGCGAACCCGGGACTGGACCTGGCGCGCATGCAGTCGCGCAAGGACACGGTGGTGCGCCAGAACAACGAGGGCATCGTCTACCTGTTCAAGAAGAACAAGGTCACCTTCGTGCACGGCCGCGCCGCCTTTCAGGCGCGGGTTGCCGATGGCTGGGAACTGGCGGTAACGGGCGCCGCGGGTGCGAATGAGGTCTTGCGGGCGCGCAACGTGGTCGTTGCCACCGGTTCGAATCCCCGCGCTTTCCCCGGGGTGGCGTTCGACGAAGACCGCGTGCTCTCCAATACCGGCGCGCTTGCGCTCGACGAGGTACCCGGCAAGCTCGGCATCATCGGCGCCGGCGTCGTCGGTCTTGAACTGGGCTCCGTTTGGCGTAGGCTCGGTGCGCAGGTGACGCTGCTCGAGGCACTGCCGGCATTTCTGGGCGTGGCCGATGAAACCATCGCCAAGGAAGCCCTTAAGGCGTTCACGAAGCAGGGCCTCAAGATTCACCTCGGCGTGCAGATCGACGAGATTCGCCCGGGCAAGGGAGCCGTGCTGGTGCGCTACCGCGATGCCAAGGGCGGCAGCCAGGAGGCACTCGAATTCGACCGCTTGATCGTCTCCATCGGCCGCGTCCCCAATACCGATGGCCTTGATGCCGGCCGCGTAGGCCTCGCGCTCGACGCCCGGGGCGCGGTGGTCGTCGATGCGCATTGCGCCACGAATCTGCCCGGTGTCTGGGCCGTTGGCGATGTCGTGCGGGGTCCCATGCTGGCGCACAAGGCCGAGGAAGAAGGCGTTGCCGTCGCCGAGCGCATCGCCGGCGGCGCCGGGCACGTCGATCTCGCCACCATTCCCAGCGTCGTCTACACGGATCCCGAAATCGCCTGGGTGGGTCAGACCGAGGCCCAGCTCAAGGCGTCCGGACGCGCGTACCGCAGTGGCAGTTTCCCGTTCTCGGCCAATGGCCGGGCGCGCGCCGCGGGGCATACCACCGGCCTCGTCAAGATGCTGGCCGATGCCGCGACCGATGAAATCCTGGGTGTGCACATCATCGGCCCGAGCGCTTCCGAGCTCATCTCCGAAGCCGTCGTCGCCATGTCGTTCCGGGCCTCGTCCGAGGACATCGCGCGCATCTGCCATGCGCATCCGACGCTATCAGAGGCGGTTCGCGAGTCTGCACTTGCGGTCGATAAGCGCACCCTGAACCTGTGACCCAGCCGGCGTGCGGCCGTGCCTGAATCGCAATCCGTAGTAGAAGGTCTGGCGGTCGCCCTCGCGGCGCGCGGACACAACGCGGACGCCGCGCAGCTGGCTGCGGCGCAGCGGCTGGAGCAGTTCCGCCTGGATTGGGTCACGTATAAAGCGCAACGCTCCAACCCCGTCACGCGCCTGCTGGTACGCCCGGCTATCCCGCGCGGCGTTTACCTGTGGGGCGGGGTGGGCCGCGGCAA
>CAIQGU010000380.1 GCA_903871435.1 uncultured Burkholderiales bacterium
CAACATGACAACCAACATCACCGAACTGGTCGAAATGCAAAAGGCCCAACTGGAAGCGCTGAACGCCATTGCGCACAGCTGGTTTGCAGCCACCGAGAAAGTTGTCAATCTGAACATGACCGCAGCCCGCGCGGCGTTTGCCGACGCGACCGAGGCAAGCCACACGATGCTGAGCGCCAAGGACCCCCAGGAGCTCTTCGCCCTGGCCACCGGCGCCGCCCAACCTGCCGTGGAGAAGCTGGTGGGCTACTCCCGCAATGCCTATGGCATTGCCACGGGAACGAGCGCCGAACTGACGAAGATTTTCGAAGCCCAACTGAGCGAGAGCAACCGCAAGTTTTCCGAGATGATCGACCTGGCAACCAAGAGCGCCCCGTCCGGCTCCGAGCCCGCCGTTGCCATGTTCAAGACGGCATTCGCTGCCGCCAACACCGCTTTCGATACCGCCAGCAAGGCGGCCCGTCAGGCCACCGATTGGGCCGAATCCAATTTCACGGCAGCCGCCTCGGCCACGCTACACGCGGCCACGGCAGCAAACGATGCCGTCAAAGTGAAGGGCCGCAAAGCCGCTTAACTTTCAACGTCTCCTTGGCACCACTAGTTCGGACGCTAGTTCGAACACTCTCCTGTCTCCTCCTTGAGTGGTGCTTTCAGAGCCTGGTCCCAGACCAGGCTCTTTTTTTGCGCCTCGGAAACGCGCCGGGTGGCACGATAAATGGCGGTAAATGGCGGCACTATTGAAACGTTGGCGCCGCACGATGATTGCCTACCCTGATGCGCTGTTCATGTTCGTTTTCACACGTGAACGCCCGTCCAGGATGAACCGGTAGCAATTCAGGGCCGTCTGGCCCTACCGGCAATGCGAGCCTTCGATGAGAGCCCTAGCCAACCATCTAGCACTGCAATTGCGCGGCAGCCGCGCGGCCCGGTGGCTTTCACGCGCCTGCACGCCCTACACGGTCGAAGAACCCGTCGCCGGCATGTTCCGCGCACGGCAGGTTCAGGCGGTACTGCGTCTGGGGCCGCTCACCATGCTGGCCAACGCGCTCAACACGGTGCTGATCGTCGCCGCTTTCTGGAATCACGCCAGCCATTGGTTCCTGGCGGTGTGGGGCCTGGCCGTCATGACCATAGTGGCGCGCGGCCTGCGCTCGTGGTGGAGGGGCCGCGGCCGCACGCCCCCCACGACGGTTTCACGACGCACCCTGCGCCGCGCCACGGTTCACGCCTCCGCGCTTGCGCTGATCTGGGCACTGCTTCCGGTGGTGCTCTTCCCGGAGGCCGACAGCGGGCGGCGCATGCTGATCGCCGCAATCGAAACGGGCATGATGTGCGCGGGCGGTTTCGCCCTGGCCACCACACCCGTTGCAGCCACGGCCTATGTCCTGATCGTGGCCACTGGCGCCGGCTACACGCTCTTTTCCTCCAGCCACGCGCTGGCCTGGCCGGTGGGGGGACTGCTGCTCAGTTATGCCGTCATCGTGGTTTCCAGCGTCTGGTCGACCGCGCGCATGTTCGGCGCACGGCTGACGGCTGAAGCCCACGCAGCGCACCAGAGCGAGGTCATTGGCCTGCTGTTGCGCGACTTCCAGGAAAACGCGAGCGATATCCTTTGGGAGATTGATGGAGAGGGCCGCCTCTGCCATGCGTCTTCACGGCTTGCCGCGCTGTTTGGCGTATCGCCGAAGCGGCTCGAGGCCACACCCATCATCGAGCTGCTCGGGCCGCTGCTCCGGGCGGAGGATGGTGCGGGTGACCCGGCGCGCATGCTGAAACGGAAGATGGAAGCCGGCGAGCCGTTTCGCGATCTCGTCATCGCCATCGATGTGGCGGGGACAACGCGCTGGTGGTCGCTCACGGCCAAGCCCTTGTACTCGATCGACGGCCAGCGCAGCGGATGGCGCGGCGTAGCCGCAGACGTGACGCAGGCCCAGCAGGCCAACCGTCAGCTCAACCAGCTCGCCAACTTCGATACGCTCACGGGCCTGACCAATCGCTATCGTTTCCGCGAAGAACTGGCGGCGCAGCTGAGGCCCGAGGTCATCGAGGCACGGTCCTGCGCGGTGGTATGCCTGGACCTGGACCATTTCAAGACCATCAATGACACGCTGGGGCACTTTGCCGGCGACGAGCTGCTGCGTGAAGTCAGCCGGCGGCTGATGGCGCGCACGCGCCGTTCGGACACGGTGGCGCGGCTGGGTGGTGATGAATTTGCCATCATCCTGCGCGATATCGCCTCGATTGAAGAAGCCGAGGAACTCACGCGCCGCATCCAGGCCGGTCTGCAGGCGCACTGCGAGGTCCAGGGCGCGCGCATCGCCGCGCGGGCGAGCATCGGCATTGCCATTGCACCGCGCGACGGCACGGATATCGATACGCTGCTCAACCACGCCGACCTCGCGCTGTACGCAGCCAAGACCGCTGGCCGAAGCGAGATTCGCCTGTTCGACCCGCAGATGGCAGCGCTGCGGCGGCGGCGCATGACGATCGAGCAGGAGCTCAAGGACGCTCTCGAGAGCGACGAACTCTCGCTCGCCTATCAGCCCGTCGTCGATATGCAGCAGTGGCGCGTCATCGGCTTCGAGGCCCTGTTGCGCTGGCGGCACCCGGAGCTGGGCGACGTGGGTCCGGGCGAGTTCATCCCGATTGCCGAGGATTCCGGGCTGATACAGGCCATAGGGCAGTGGGTGCTGGCCCAGGCATGCGAGGACGCGGCGTACTGGCCCGAACACCTGGTGGTTTCGGTCAACGTCTCACCGGTGCAGATCATGTCGCAGGAACTGCACCGTATCACGCAGACCGCCCTGCGCGATGCGGGCCTTGCACCCAACCGGCTGGAGCTGGAGATCACGGAATCGATCTTCATCCATGAAGCCAGCGCTTCCCTGGCGGTACTGCAGTCGCTGCGTGAATCCGGCGTGCGGATCGCGCTCGATGACTTTGGCACCGGCTATTCATCGCTCGCCTACCTGCGGCGCTTTCCTTTTGACACGCTCAAGATCGACCGCAGTTTCGTGCGCGAACTCAACACCCGCAAGGACCTGCGGGCCATCGTGCAGATGATCATCGGCATGGCCCACACGCTGGACATGCGGACCGTTGCCGAGGGCGTCGAGGATATCGGACAACTGCAGGCGCTGGACCATTATGGCTGCGACCGCCTGCAAGGTTACCTCGTCGCACGGCCGATGCCGGCCGATGCCGTCGGGCCGTTCCTGGCGCGGTGGAGCACCGTGCCGCGGCCGGGTGAGGCGTCGCATGACGAGGATCTGCGCATCGCCGCGGCGCTGGTAGCCGATGTTCTGCCCAAACCCGCAGCGACCGGTCTGAAGTTCGATACCTGAAGCCCGCTATTCCGCCGCCGGCCGCGAAGCCGGCGCGGCGGGGCTTTGCACCTCGCAGCCCATCGATTGCAACTGTGACTGCAGGTACTCGTACGCAGCCGGAACCTGGGCCGGTGCGCCCTTGACGCCGAACTCGATGTGCCGGCGGCGTGGTTTACCGTCGGCGCCATCGCCTACGGAGGGCAGGCTGAACGTGCGCACGCCATCGAATCGCGACTCGATGTCCTGCATGAGCGGGACGATGGAGGATTCGGGCGTGTCGAACAACAGCAGCGAACGCTCCAGTTGCGGTCTGCGGTGGTGGTGTTCGCGAAACTCGGTATCCAGCACCCAGTCGATCATGGGCCATGCCATGACAGGAAAGCCCGGCACGAAGTAGTGGCGCGCGATGGAAAATCCGGGTATGCCGTTGTAGGCGTTGGGGATGAGCGCCGCGCCGCGCGGAAACTCCCCCATCATCAACACCCGCTTGCCCTCGGGCGTGGACAAGTCATGGATACCGCGCTTGGCGACTGCGGCTGCGATGAGATCGCGCGCCTGCGGGTGCAGTTCCAGCGGCGCATCTATCGCCGCACCCGCAGCCTGCCGGGTATGGTCATCCGGCGTTGCGCCGATGCCGCCGCAGCTAAATACGACGTCGTCAGTGGCGAGGCTGGCGCGAAACGCCTTCTCCAGCGGTTCGCGCTCGTCGGGAAGAAACTGCGCCCACGTCAACGCCAGATCGCGCGACCGCAGCGCTTCGATTACATGCGTGAGATGACGGTCGGTTCGCCTGCCGGAAAGAATCTCGTCGCCGATCACATACAGGCCGAATCGCGTCAAATCGTTCTCCCTTGGGGACAAGGCATGGCCGGCGCACCTGGGCTCCCAGGCTTCGAATTGCTGCTGGTTCACCGTACTGCCGTTGGGCTAGCTGCAGCGGTACCACCGATTACCTGTGAATTTCCAACAGTGTTACGTTCAGTTACAAATAACCATCTTATGTCGCTCAAAGCCCACCTTGGCAACGCCGTAAGGCCAAGTGTCGGGCGAACCCGCGACCATTTCGGGTCGCGCGCCACGAAGCCGTTTATATCGCGCCCAGCGCGGTCGATGGCGCAACGGGTGAAAGGAATAACAATGAACGTGATCGGCAATGGCAGTGTCGGCATCAACTGGTACAAGCCTTACGGCTTGACCGGCGCCAGCGGGGCCAGCAGCACCAGCACGACTACCGCGACCAGCGCCACCAGCGCAGTCACGAGCACAGCTTCGCAGGATAGCGACGGGGACAATGACGGCAGCCAGGGCTCGCAAGGCACCGCAAACGCGGCTACCAGCTTCAAGTCCTTCATCGACGCCGTGTTCCAGGCCTTTGGGCAATCGCTGGGTGCGTCCAGCACGACGACGACGTCCTCGGGTAGCAGCACCAGCTTGCCAGCCGGTTCGCCCGTGACGAGCACTACAACGACATCCAGCACCACGACGACACCGGGCGTGGCGGCGGCATCGGCCGCGGCCGCAACGACGATATCCACGGGAACCGCGTCGACCAGCACGAGCACCGGCAGCAGCACCACCGTTTCGCCCGGCGACGCGCTGAACGCCCTGCATACGTTCCTCGATGACCTGTTCACGGCGCTGGGTGCGGCCTCCACTCCCGCCGCCCCGGGCACTTCAGGCGGCGGCCGTGACAGCGACGGAGACGGCGACCATGGCTCACGCCATGGCGATCATGGCGATCATGGCGGCATCGGCGGCCTGACGCAGGCGCTGCAAGGGCTGCTCGCCAGCCTCGGCGGCGCCAATGGCAGCACGGCCGCCGGTGGCACTGCCGCCGCAAGCACGACGGGCAGCACGAGCACCACCACGACCTCCAGCAACACGACCACCCCGGGCGTGGCTGCCGCTGCCACCACCGCGGCGGCCAGCACTGGATCTGGTACGGCGACGACCGGTACCGCGCCCGTAGCATCGGACGGAACGGCGGCGGCAGGCACAACGGCCCAGGTAGTGGGCAATACCGCGCCAGCAGCGCCCACGTACCAGCGCGACCGCCTGCAGCATGCCTATAACAGCGGCGGC
>CAIQGU010000381.1 GCA_903871435.1 uncultured Burkholderiales bacterium
GCCGATACACGCATCTGAACGATGCCTACGCAAAGTTCCACCGCTTTGGCAGCGCTGCCACGTGCGTACGCACACTGGGCGATCACGCGCAGTACCTCGAGGTGCGCACGCTGGACGGCCAGATCGTCCCCGCGGAGGATTGGGCAGTGGCCCGCGCACTGCGCGGAGAAACCGCTAGCAATGTCGAGTTCCTGCTGCAACGGCGCGATACGCTCGAGGGCTGGATCGGCAGCTACAGTTACGCGCCGGTCCGCAACGAACACGACGTCATCGTGGGTTCGGTGGTGGTCTGCCGCGACATCACCGAACACAAACGCACGGCCAAGATCCTGCGCGAAAGCGAAGAGCGCTACCGCAAGGTCTTCCAGACGAGCCTGGATGCGGTAAGTATCAACCGCCTCGACGACGGCCGCTACATCGATATCAACCAGGCCTTCCTCGACATCACCGGTTTCTCCCGGGAGGAACTCGTGGGCCGCTCCTCCGTCGCGATGGGCATCTGGGTGGAACCCACCGACCGCGGGGAAATGGTCGCGCTCCTCAAGCGCGACAACATGTGCCGCAGCTTCGAGGCGCGCTTTCGCTGCAAGCACGGCGGATTCTTCTGGGGGTCCATGTCGGCGACTATCGTCAGCCTCGACGGCGTGCCCTGCGTGCTCTCGATCACGCGTGACATCACCGAACGGCGCCGCGCCGAGGAAGACCGGCGCATCGCCGCCATCGCCTTTGACACGCAGGAGGGCATGTTCGTGTCCGACGCGCGTGGCGTCATCATCCGCACCAATCACGCCTTTACCGTCATCACCGGCTACAGTGCGGCCGAGGCCCTGGGCCGGCGCGCCGCAGCGCTCACGTCGGGCCGGCAAAACACCGTGTTTCATCGCCAGATGCGCCGCACGCTGCGCGAAAACGGCTACTGGCAGGGCGAGATGTCGAGCCGCCGCAAGAACGGTGAGATCTATTCCCAATGGCTGACCGTCTCGGCGGTGAAGGCTGCCGACGGCACGGCGAGCCATTACGTGGGGGCGTTCTCGGACATCACCAAGCATAAGGAAGCCGAAGCGGAGATCCACCGACTCGCCCACTTCGACCCACTCACCAATCTGCCCAACCGCCGGCTGCTGCAAGACCGGCTCAACCATGCGCTGAGCGCCAGCGACCGCAGCCGGCGCTACGGGGCGGTGCTCTTCCTGGACCTGGACAATTTCAAGGTGCTCAACGACACCCGAGGCCACGACGTCGGCGACGAGCTGCTGGTGGAAACCGCCGATCGCATACGACGCAACGTGCGTGACGGCGACACGGTGGCCCGCCTCGGCGGCGATGAATTCCTGGTATTGCTCGAGAACCTCGGCGCCGATGCGCAGGTAGCGGCGATACAGGCAGGCGCCGTGGGCGAGAAGCTGCGCGCGGCGCTGGGGACGCCCTACGCGGTGAGTGGACGCGAGTTCCACAGCTCGGCCAGCCTGGGTGTCACCCTGTTCCGGGGCCACGAGGAGTCGGTGGAAACCGTACTGCGGCGTGCGGACCTGGCCATGTACCAGGCCAAGGGCGCGGGCCGCAATGCCCTGCGGTTCTTCGATCCAGCCATGCAAACGGCCCTGGACGAACGTAGCGCCCTGGAGGCGGACCTGCGCCTGGCCATCGCGCGCCGCGAGTTGCAGTTGCACTACCAGCCCCAGATCGACAGTTCGGGACGCACCGTGGGCGCGGAGGCGCTGCTGCGCTGGGTGCACCCGCAACGCGGCATGGTCGCGCCAGGCGATTTCATACCGCTGGCCGAGGAAACGGGACTGATACTGCCGATCGGCCGCTGGGTCATCGAAGCCGCGGCCGAACAGATCCGCGCGTGGTCGGCCTCGCCGGCAACCCGCACGCTGCAACTGGCAATCAATGTCAGCGCGCGCCAGTTCCGCCACCCCGAATTCACCAGTGAAGTTCGGCAGATCCTGGCAGCTGCGCGGGCCGATCCGTCCCGCCTGAAGATGGAGCTGACCGAAAGCGTGGTCGTCAATGACATCGGCGATACGCTGAAGAAAATGCTGGAGTTGCGCGAGCTGGGCATCGGCTTCGCGCTCGATGACTTTGGCACGGGCAACTCCTCGCTCTCGTACCTGAGCCGCCTGCCGCTGGACGAACTCAAGATTGACCGCTCGTTCGTGCTCAACCTGCCGGGCGACCGCACGGACGCCATCATTGCCCAGACCATCATCACCATGGCAGCGAGCCTTGGCCTGGAAGTGATCGCCGAGGGCGTCGAGACGAACGAGCAACGCGCTTTCCTCGCCCACCACGGCTGCAACGCCTACCAGGGATACCTGTTCAGCCGGCCGCTGCCGCTGGAGGCGTTCGAACGCTATGTTGGCGCCGCCTGGCTGCAGGGCACGGCCCCGGCCGGCATGCCGACAACCGCGGCGTGAGTGACATTTCGCCTGCTCCGGCGGGGCTGGTGTCCTACGAGTTCGTGCTGCAGCCGGCGTGGTGCGATTACAACGAACACTTCAGTGATGGTTATTACCTCGTGGCCTTCAGCGCGGCCGCGGATCTGGCGCTCGACGCTCTGGGACTGGGCGCGCGGTATGCGGCACAAGGGAATTTCTCCGTCTACACGGTGGAGTCCCAGGTGCGATACCTGCGCGAGGCCAAGGCGGGCGATGCGCTGCAGATCCGGCAATGGCTGCTCAAGCACGACGCCAAGCGGATATGGCTGCAGCAGGAAATGCTGCGCGGGGACACGGTCGTGGCCAATTGCAACTTCGTCTACCTGCACGTGGATACGATCATGCCCCGGGCAGCGCCCTTCCCCCCAGCGATTGCGCAAAGGATAGCCGCGCATTACCGGAGCAACGCCTGCGAAGCGATCACGGCCGCCCCAAATACACCGCCAACAGCTTTGCCCTGACCGTAGGCACGACGACTTGAATTTCCTGTCGGGTGGCTATTACCCTTTCACAAGGCGTACAACAAGCCGCATTTGCCAGGAAGCAGGCGTCTTCGAGGTACGCTATCTACCCCTTGCGGGCGAGGGAAGGATCAACCCGCACCGACTGCCATGCTTGCGAGCGCCTCCAGCAATGCGGCGCCAAGGCCACTCATGGCAATTGCGCGCCAACGAGCAAACAGAGGGCAGGCCGCGCCGAGCGCACCGCGTGCTCCGACTAGCTACGCGGCGACGGGGCCTTGACCAGCGCACTGACGCGCAGACGCGGAGACAGCGCCGTGCCCTTGCGGGCCCGGGTGCCCGCATAACCGGCCAACTGCCCGCGGCTGATCGCGATCTCGGCCGGCTTGCCGCTGCGGGGCGCCGTGCCGCTCACCACCACGCCCACGGCACCGCAGGTGACCGCACCCACCATCTTCTCGCCCTCGTCCAGGCCCAGGAAAATGACGCCGCGGCCGCCCGCGGCCTGCGCCTTGATCTCGCCCGCGGGAAACACCAGCAGGCGACCGCTATCGGATACGCAGGCTATGCGGTCGTCCGTAGCGGGATCGACCACGGTGGGGCGCAAGGGCTCCCAGCCAGGTTCGAGCGTGAGGAATTGCTTGCCGCCGCGCTGGCGTGACAGCAGGTCGCCCAGCTGGCAGGCAAACCCCGTACCGCCCGTGGTGGCCAGCAGCAGTGGCGTCGCGGCAGCGGCGGCCACGTAAGCCACCAGACGGGTGCCCGCCTCCAGTTCCACCATGGAAGTGGCCGGCAGGCCATCACCGCGGGCCGAGGGAAGGTTGGCCACGGCAATGCTGTAGGCACGGCCATTGGAGCCCAGCGCGGCGAGGGTATCGACCGTACGGCATTCGAATGCGTCGTAGAGACTGTCGCCGGCCTTGAAGGTGAACAGGCCTCGATCATGGCCGTGGCCATTGCGCGCGCGCACGAAACCCTGCACCGATACGATCACGGTGACGGGTTCGTCGAGCACCTTGGCTTCGATCACCGTGCGCTCGGCCGACTCGATCAGCGTGCGCCGCGCGTCGCCATGCTTTTGCGCGTCATCGTCGAGTTCCTTGGCCACCTGGCGGCGCAGCGCACTGTCGGAGTCGAGCAGCTTGCGCAGCCCCGCTTCTTCCTTCCTGCGCTCGGCCAGCTCCTGCTCAACGCGGATGCCTTCAAGGCGTGCGAGCTGGCGCAAGCGCATGTCGAGTATGTCGTCGGCCTGGCGCTCGC
>CAIQGU010000382.1 GCA_903871435.1 uncultured Burkholderiales bacterium
TCCGAGGTAAGGCGTGCCGCCGTACCACTGTCCGTTGGCGACCACGATCGGATCGGGCGGCGTCACGGGAATCGGCTTGAGGTGGTCAGCGCACCATTCTTTGGTCTTCGTGTCGAAGCCGTTGGCATCGGGCGTGCAGGTGCTGCCATCCCCCGCCACGTGCCCATAGACATCCCAGTTCAGACCCTTGCCGGTCCAGTTGAAGAGGCCGTCGATACTCTGACCTGAGACGCTGGAGATGGTGAAGAGCACCGGACCACCCAGGCGCTGGTTGAGAGGCGCCACACCGGCGGCTACGTCCGCCTGGGCGACGATGAGGTTGCCATCGCGGGCGATGGCCCGTTCGTGGTTGCCGTGAATATGGAACGGGTGCTGGATGCGGCCCTGGCCGATGATGCGTACGAGGATGTTCTCGCCCGGGTGCATGTGAGGATTGCCGTTGTACGGCTGGTGCGGCACGGTTTCGATGTAATGCGGGTCGAAGTCGTCCGGCATCGAGCGACCGTTGATCGTGAAGAAGTCGGGGCGGTACGGCTCGGTGGGCACGGAGATCGGCGAGCAGGTTGCCGCAGGGGTGGCGGCCAGCGTAGCGTTGCACGCCTGGACCTGGTCATACGCGCCCTGATGCACGGCCAGGCTTGCCTCACCCAATTGGAAAAGGTATTCGCGGTCGTAGCAGGTATAGATGTTGTCGTAGGCCGTCACCGCCAGGGAATAGGGCCCCTGTACGCAGCCGGCCGCCTGGGCCGCCGCGGTGGTTGCCGCGCTGGGCAGAACGATCAGCGCGCCATAGAGGCCCATGTCGATCTGCACGTCAGCCTGGGTGCCGCTGTAGTAGGCGTAGGTTCCGGGCTTGCTTGCCGTGAAGGTGTAGGTGACCGAGCCGCCATGCACCGCCTCCTGCGCTGCGGTTCCAGGAACGCCCCCCGAAGCGGTCACCGGAAAGCCGGTGAAGATGATCGAGGTGTTGCCGGCCGCGACTGGCAGGTTATTGGTGAGTTTCACGGTGACCGTTGTGCCCTCCGCGACGATGAGCGTCGGTCCAGGCACCTGCATCAGCGGGCATACGGGTGGCGCTGCCGCATTGGTTGCGGTCTGCTTGCCACCGGTGCCTCCGGGGCTGGTCCAATTGGTCGGCAGGAAGCTGGGCGTGGAACCGGCAGCACACCCATAGCCCCACGAATACAGCTGCGTCCCGTCCGGGTGCGAGGTATAGGCCTCGCTGGCATCGATGCTGAAACTCGTGCCGGTTATGCCGGGAACAGCGGCCTCGGCGCCCGCACCAAACAGTGCGGCACCCCCGAAAAACACCAGGGCTCCCGCCCGAGCGCGCCAGGATTTCACGTACTTGCTCATACCCTTACTCCTTCGCTCACCTGCGGCACGTACCGCGGGTGCTTTTCTCAAGAGGGGCGCCCAACAGGGAGCGCCACACAGGCCTTCAATCCAGAATGCGAGGCACCGGGCCGACGGGGCCCCGGCGCTCGCGCGTTCAGTCGACCAGGATCTCGGTCATGGCGCCGCCGAAGTTCTCGGCGTCGTTGGACAGGTGGTCAAGGTTGTTGCTGTACAGGAAGAAATGGCAGGGTGTTGCAGCCGCCGCGCTGCAAACCGAGTAGGCCGAGGACGACACGTCCAGGATCACATCGGCGCTCTCACCACCACCCATCGTGATCGAATTGGTCTGATAGGCCTGGTTGTATCCCGCCATGTCGCGCAGTTCGCGCGCGTTCCAGCCGACGACGGTCATCGGCACGCCGATGGTTCCGAGGGTCTGCTCTTCCGTCACCGACAACATCGAGATGCGCAGCAGTGCGCGGGTCTGGCCGACCGAGCGCTGGATGTGGATCAGGGCGGGCAGGGGCTGCGAGGGGCGGGAAAGCCCGTCGGACGCCTCGGTGTGCTGGGTGCCAGCGCCCGGGAAGGGATTGCCCGACAAATCGACGGCCGCCGCGATCGGGGTCACCGTATCGGGGTAGCCGCGACCGGAGAGCAGGAAGTACTTGTCCTTCATGCCGGAGAAGTCTTCCGGGTTGAAGGTCATGCCAACGTAGTGGAAATTGGGGTCGAAGCCCATCTCCTGGATCGGCACCTCGACGTCATACGCCGTGCTGCCATCGCCGTCGTTGTAGGCGTAGAGCACCGGCTGGCCGTTGTTGGCCGGGCCCGCGGAGCCGGCCGGAACGGTATAGCTGTATACCGGGTGCACCACGCCGTTGTTGGCCGCCGGCAGGGGTGTGGCGCAGGTCACATCGACCAGCTTGCCGTGGTTGGCATTGTTGGCGTCACCGTCCGGAGAAGCCCCCGTGCCATCGAAGCAGCGCGTCGGTATCGTGGCATGCACTAGGGAGGCCGTGGCCGGATTCAAGGCCTGGAACGTGGCCTCCGCGGTGTACAAGGTCTGGTCGGTCGTGACGCTGGCGTTGTACACCGGCACCTTGTTCTGGCGCGGCCGCACATAGAGCTGCCCGACCATGCCCATCTGGAGGTGTTCCGGCGGCGTGATGTGGCAGTGCCAGAAATACGTGCCGGCCTCGGGTGCCGTGTAGTAGTAGGTCATGCTGCCGGCAATGGCGATGGCGACGGATGCGTCGGGCACGCCATCGAAATAGCTCGAGGCTTGCGGGTAGCCGTGGAAGTGGATGGTGTGCTGCTCGAAAAGGTCGGGTCGCATGATCATCCCGACGTTGGACAGGGTAAGGAAGAGTTCGTCGTCCTCGTCGATCGCCACCAGCGGCGCGGGCTGATTACCCGACAGCACACCCCAGGTCATGATCTGCGTCGGGTCGGCAATGCCGGCATTGCGGTTCTGGGGCAGTTTGGGCTGGTACGTCGGATCGCTGGTCTTGCCGTCCGCAAGGTACTGGCTGTTGAAGGTCTGGTTGAATTGATCGGCCGTCTGCGTGCCCGGCTGGCCCTGGGCCAGGAGATCTAGACCCGATCCCGGACCAAAGCTGAACATGTAGATCTGGTTGCCATCGGCCATTGTGGCGTAGCCGTCACCACCGAAGACCTGTTGGCACTTGATGGTGCCGTTGGGATTGCCGGCAACGCCGGCCGTGGCGCCGACGGCCGAATTCGGAGCGAAGGGGTGCAGCGTGGTACCGCCGGTGCCCACCGTCGGGGACACCGGGGCTGCGGCGCTGGCCTTCCCCGAGATATCCGGGCACTGCACCCGGAACGACTGCGCAGCAGCCGGGAAGGCACTGGCCATCGCGAGCAAGCCGATCACCACCGAAAAACGTACCGAATTGCGGACCGGACTAGGCCGGCTGAGCCGATTACGCCGAGTTGCAGACATTTGACCCCTCTCCCCATGGACCCCGGCGGCAATTGGCCTGGCCCCGTTTAGATCTACCCAAAACCCCGCACGACACGGGGATTCCGCTCTTGGTCACAAAACCGAATTTCCTGCTCGCCGGCGCCGGCGTGGCTCAAGCGACTTTCTACTTGTTCAGCCACGTGCCTCACAACGAGCAACTGACCGGCAAAAAAGGGGCGCAACTTACGGCGCGCAAATTTTTTTCCGTTCAGCTAGTGATAACGGATTGCATTCTTGCGGTATCCAGCCGTCGCGTCTTTAGGTTATTACCCTCGGCTGGTGCGGGGGGAGACCCCCCATTTGTATGAAAAATCCTACGGGTATTCCCCCATAAAGAAGGTTGGATTCGATTTAAGGTTTGTAAGA
>CAIQGU010000383.1 GCA_903871435.1 uncultured Burkholderiales bacterium
AGGGCTGCGGGAAGCCCAACCTCGCCACCGGCCTCTGCCGTACGCACTACTCCTCGGCGCGGGCTGCACGCCGCAAGAAGACGCAGCCGCCAGAAACGAACTAGCTGAGTCCCGTTCGGTGGCGCGGCGCATCCTCACCCGCCGAGCCACCGAAGGGGGACGCACCAATGTCCCAGTATGTGCAGAACCTTGCGATTTCAACCGTCGCCAGCCCCCCAGTCCCGGCCGTGTCAGGGACGGCCCTAAGCATCAACGCAGGCGAAGGCCTCCGTTTCGCGGACCCCGCAGTTGTGGGGCCCTACCCCGCGACGATCTGGCCGAATGGGGTTGCGCCCTCACCTGCATCGGCAGAAATCGTACTTATCACCGCAAAGAGTGGCGACACGCTCACGATCACGCGGAACTATGAGAGCAACCCCGCAACCCCGGGCCCGCGTGCGATCGCCCAGACAGATTTAATTGCCGCCACCATCACCGCGTCCATGCACCCGCCCGCCCGCCACCGAACAGCCGCCTGCAGGTAAATGCCTATTGTGCTTGCATTTTTCACGATCCTGCCCTACACTGAACACACATTAAACGTTCATCCTTTTGTGTGTTCAGCAAGGAAAGTGACATGGCCAGCGGCAACTTCATTGCGTACTACCGGGTTTCCACCCAGCAGCAGGGGCGCAGCGGTCTGGGGCTGGAAGCGCAGCGCCAGGCGGTGATGACCTACCTGAACGGCGGCAACTGGACGCTGGCCGGCGAGTTCACCGAGGTTGAAACAGGCAAGGGCTCGAACGCACTGGATCGTCGGCCGCAACTGCGCGCGGCACTCGCGGCTGCCAGGAAAGCTCGGGCTACCCTGGTGATCGGCAAGCTGGATCGGCTGGCGCGCAACGTCCACTTCGTTTCCGGCCTCATGGAGTCCGGGGTCGAGTTTGTGGCCGCCGATATGCCCCAGGCCAACAAGGTGATGCTGCACATGCACGCCGTCATGTCGGAATGGGAGCGCGATCAGATCAGCGCACGGACAAAGGCCGCTCTGGCGGCCGCCAAGGCCCGTGGCGTGGTGTTGGGCGCTTCTGGCCCCACCAACCTGCGCCGGAACATAGAACAGCGCCAGGAGGCTGCAAGCGCGTTTGCCGGGCGCCTGCAGCCGGTGCTGGATAGCCTGGTGGCCGCCGGCCTGAGCCAGCGCGCCATTGCGACCCGGCTGAATGAAATGGGGCTTCGCACTGCCAACGGTGGCGAGTGGAGCCAGACGCAAGTTGCCAGGGTACTGAAGCGCCTGGCCGAACAGGGGGACTGACATGCTGACCATCGACCAGATCGACCGCCTGCTGGTGGAGAGCCTGCCCCTCGACATAGCCGCCACCCTGCGCGCGATGCGCCGGCAACTTGAGCAGGAACACTGCCGGCCGCTGGTGGTGCGCGCCGAGTTCTACGCCGACGTGACGGTGGCCAATGGCGAGACAGTGCCGACGTACCTGCTGGCGCATGGCGTGCAGGGCGACGTGATCAGGTTCAGCCTGTGCCTGGCCGACGACAAACGGCTGGCACCCATGCGCATCTTGCACGGCATTGCCTCGCAAATTGACAAGGGGGCGCTGGCCGAGGCCGGCATCCGGATCGTTGACTTCCTTCCGGCCTACAGGCCCTCGCAGCGCACTACCTTGCACAACCAGCTACACGGCCGGAAACCGAAAGGCGCGGTCAGCTACACCCGCAAGCGGATGGCCAGCCCGGCAGAGCGATGGATGGCGCCCGACTTCATGGCGCGCCTGGCGCCGGTGGTCGCAGCGATCAAGCTGACCAGAAGCGGCCGCGCTGAGTATTCACGGTGCGCCGATCACGCGCGGATCACGACCCGGCTGTAAAAGTGCCACCAGCAGGGCAAAAAGTGCCACCAGTTGCAGCGGTGGCGCAGGCCAGCGGCATGATTGCTTCAACCCCGGAGCCGATCATGCCGAAGCCGAAGCTTGCTGCTGTACCCGATGCACCCACCCTGCCAGTCACTACGGCTGAGCGCCTGCACCTGGCTGAAAAACGCCTTGCAGATGCAGCCGACGAGCGCCGCAAAACTGAGGCCGCGCTGCGTGCGCTCGAAGTGTCGGTTGACCTGGCCGAGGACGTGGCCGATCAACAATACGTGGCCCACATGCAACGCCTGCATGAACTGGTCGCACTGGTCGACCGCCTCGACCGGCGCATTTTGGCGTTGCGCGAACAGGTCGCCAGCGAGGAACTGCAGCAGGCCCGCGCCGCGAGCCTGAACGACCGCGCACTGGCGGCACAGCACAGTGCCACGATCCACGCACTCGACGAGCAGCTTGATGTGATCCTGCAGGGCGATGTGCTTCCGATGCTGCGCCGCCGTGCCGAACTGAGCCAGGCCGCCGCCGCCTTGGCGGCGAACAGCCTGTACGCCCTGCACGGCAACTTGCGTGCACAGGACATGATGCTCACGGCCGTGCCACGGATCGCGGGCCTGCACTCGAGCACGGCAACCGCCTGGGCTCAGGTGATCGCAGCGATCACGCACCTGGTGGACTCGAATGCACTCCGGCTCATGGTGCAGGTCGAGCCCCGCCTGGGTGCCGCCATGACCCTGGCACAAGCGTCCGCAATGCACCGAGCCGAAATTCTGCACGCACTCGGCCTGCCGCCTGACACGCCAGCCGCTGCCAACGAGGTGCCCGCATGAGCGATGCAGCCGCCATCCTGTACGGCAACGATAGTCCGGCGCCTGCACCGGCACCTGCACCGGCACCTGCAGCACCTGCCAGCGCACCGGCGGCCGATGCCGCGAGCCGCCTGTACGGCAACAGCGCCACCAGCAGCCTCGCCCCTGCCGGCGATATGACCCCGGCACAGCGCGCTCTGGCCGGCCTGCCGCCGTTGCCTGAGCCCGGCAAGCCTGCCCAGCCCACCCAGACCGCAAAGCCCGCCCAGCAGCCTGCAAAGCCCGCACAGGCCGCCCAGCAGCAGCAGCCCGCACAGCAGCAAATAACTGCCGAGGCTGTGGCGCAGGCGTGGGATCAGTCCACGCCTGACACGATCAAGGCCCTGCGCGCCGAGAAGGCCCCCGAGGCATTGCAGGCCGCCGACCGGGCACTGGCCAGCGTGGTGACTGCCGACCTGTTCCAAGATGCCGCTCGCGGTAGCCCCGAGGTTGCGGCTGCACTGGCCGCCGGTTATCGCCAGGTGCTGGTCGACTGCGGCGCCAGCCCGGCAGATGCGCAGACCTTCATCCAAGCCGCGCGTGAGCTTGATTCCGAAGGCCCGCAACGCACGCCCCAGGCCGTCGCCCGCGATCAGCGCGACAGCATGGCCGCACTGCGCCGCGCCTACGGCAGCGAGGATGCGGCAAAGGCCGCCCTGCAAGTGGCTCAGGCATGGACCCGCGCAGATCCAAGGCGGTTGCAGATCATGACCAAGTTAGGCGACAAGCCATCCGTTGTGATGCGCGTCGCGCGCCTCGCAATGGCCGCCAGGCAGCGGGGTGAGATATGAGCGATCAACTGACCAGCAAGGACCTGGTTGACGCAGCGGCCGGCCTTCAACGTATCGCGGTAGCGTTCCAGCACGCCGGAGCTATGGCCAAGGTGCTTGGCCGCTGGCAGTCCATCGAGCAGGCCACTGCGGAAGCCGAACAGCGCCACGCAGCCCTGCAGGCCAGCGTGCAGTCGCGTATCGACGAAGGCAGCGCAGTGGCCGCGCAGTGGGCAGAGAAGATCCGCGTGCTCGAGGTCCAGCACAACGACCGCATGGCGCAGTTGCAGTCTGCGGAACACGACCTGCGCGCCAGGATCACGCACCTGGAAGGCCAGGCCGCCCAGGCCCAGGAAAAGCTGACCACGGCACAGGCCGGACTGGACGCGCTGCGCCGGCGCGCTGCAGCGATCGGTGGCCTGTGATGGACTTCCTCGAAGTGGTCTGCCCACGTGGCAAGCACGCCGGGAAGCCGGTGCGCGAGTTGCCCCTGGTGTTCGTGGCCTGGGTGCTGGCCAACCGCCAGACCCACCGGGCATATGGCCGGCG
>CAIQGU010000384.1 GCA_903871435.1 uncultured Burkholderiales bacterium
AGCAGGGGCACGATGTCACCCTCTTTGAGGCCAACGATTACCTGGGCGGCCACACCTGTACCGTCGACGTGACCCTCGAAGGGCGTACGGCGCCGGTTGACACCGGCTTTCTCGTCTTCAACGACCGCACCTATCCCCTGCTCCTGGCATTGTTTGCCGAACTCGGCGTCGCCAGTACGGCCAGCGAGATGTCCTTCTCGGTCCGGGCGGATGAACACGGCATTGAATGGTCGGGCACCGACCTGCCCGCGTTGTTCGCGCAACCCGCCAACGCCTTGCGCCCGGCTTTCTGGCGCATGCTCGCCGACATCCTGCGCTTCAACCGCGAAACCACGCGTCTGCTGGAGCGGGTGGATGCCGGTGCGGCGTCCACGGATGCCGCGGCACAAACCGTCGGCCAGTACCTGGCCAGCGAGCGTTATTCAGTGCCATTTCGGGACTGGTACCTCATCCCCATGGCCGCCGCCATCTGGTCCGCGCCGCGCCTGTCGGTGCAGGACTTCCCGCTGCTGAGTTTCATCCGCTTCTGCCGTAATCATGGCCTGCTGCAGATCCTCGACCGGCCACAGTGGCGTACGGTCACGGGCGGCGGACGCAATTACGTCGCGAAGATAGCCGCGCAACTGCGCGACGTGCGCATCAATACGCCCGTGCTTTCGGTCCGTCGGGATGCCGCCGGCTCGGTTGGCGTGACCACCGGGCAGGGTGAATCGCACTATGACGCGGTCGTCCTGGCCTGCCACAGCGACCAGGCTTTGCGCCTTTTGGCCGATCCGGATCCCGATGAATCGCGCCTGCTGGGGGCCGTGCGCTACCAGCCCAATGACGTTTGGCTGCATACCGACGAGCGCCTGCTGCCGCGCGCCCGGCGCGCATGGTCGGCCTGGAACTACCTATCAGCCAGCGATCCCGACGGCCAGCGTCCGGTAGCCGTAAGTTATCTCATCAACAAACTCCAGCCCCTGCCCTTTGCGTCGCCGGTCGTGGTTTCCCTCAACCCCCCGTTTGAACCGCGCCCGGAGCGGGTGCTGCGCAAGATGGTCAGCTGGCACCCCCTGCTCGATTCGGCAGCCGTGCAGGCGCAGGCCGGTATTGCGGGCCTGCAGGGCAAACGCCACACCTGGTTTGCCGGAGCCTGGCTCGGCTACGGCTTCCATGAAGACGGTCTGCGCTCGGCCCATGCCATCGCCGACCTGATCGCACGTGCCAGCCATGCCTGAAGCCATCGGCATCGTCCATGGCGAGGTCGGCCATGTACGGCATCGACCCACCCGGCATGCGTTTCGCTATGGCGCGTTTTGCCTGCGGCTGCCCCTGTCGGCGGTCCCTGCGCTGGAATCCTGTGGCATTGCCCACAACCGTGGCGGCCTGTTGTCCTTCCTCGACCGCGACCATGGCGCGCGCGATGGCACGCCCCTGCTGCCGTGGATACGGGGCCTGCTGCACGCCGAAGGAATCCATGCCGACGGGGAAGTTGTCCTGCATGCGTTTCCGCGCATGCTGGGGTACGTCTTCAATCCCGTTTCCTTCTGGGTTTGCCACGACCAACAGGGCAGCGTCCGCGCCGTGCTGTGCGAGGTGAGCAATACCTTTGGCGAGCACCACAATTACCTGCTAGCCAACGCCGATGGCAGCGCCCTGCGCTCGGGCCAGACCCTGAGCGCGCGCAAGCACTTCCACGTGTCACCTTTTTGCGAGGTCAAAGGCCGCTACACCTTTCGCTTTCACTTCGGTGCGGGCCGCTGGCTCGCGCGCGTCGATTACCTCGACGACGCCGATCAACCCCAGGCGATCCTCGAAACCCGCATCTCCGGAATCATCAGCCCGCTGGACCGGCCTGCGGCCCTTGCACTGCTCTGGCGCTACCGGTTCTTCACGTTGGGCGTGATCGCGCGTATCCACTGGCAGGCCCTGCAACTGTGGCTCAAGGGCGTGCGTTTCTTTCGCAAGCCGGCGCCACCGGCTCAGCCCCTTACCCGAAATGGCGCCGCCTAGCCCCGCATGGAAACTGGCACGGCAATTGCGTCTCTGAAGTGGGGTCGCGCGCCGCGCGCAGCTTCCAGCCGGGTGAAGGAGGGCGGCCGCCGGGTAGCGGCGCCGGACCCGAATGACCGCAGACCGCAACGGGCGTCGACATGCTATTTCGTGAGAAAGAAGGCGCGGTACCTAACACCTTGGTGCTGCTCGCCGTAAGCGGCGGCTGGCTGGCATCGTTCGCCTTGATGGGCAGCGCCAGCGCTGCAGCCAATATCGCCGGTGTACTGCTCTGCACCCAGGCCATGGTGCTCGCCGCGTACCTGGTGCATGAGGCCGCCCACTACACGCTCTTTGCCCGGCCGGCGGCCAACCAGCGCGTGGGCGAATGGGTCAGCTTCATTGCCGGATCGAATTACGCGTCCTTCGAGCGCATACGTCACCTGCACATCCGTCACCACCGGGATCGCGCCGACCTCGTCTGCTTTGATTTCAAGGGCCTTATGCAGCGCAGCCCCGCGTTGCGGCGCGCTCTGGAGATTCTCGAGTGGGCCTACCTTCCGGCAACAGAAATTCTCATGCATCTGCAGGTGGTGTGGCGGCCGTTTTTCGTGCCCTCGCAACGCCCGTACCGGGCGCGCGTCCTGGCCATGCTGGCGGTTCGGGGATCGCTATTGCTCGCCCTCACGGCATGGTCACCGCGGGCGCTGCTTCTTTACGCCCTGTCCTACCTCATGCTGCTGCACGTGCTCAATTTCTTCGACGCTTTCCACCATACGTTCGAGCAGTTCGTCGTCGCCCCGCATGAACCGCTCGATCTGGCGGGGCGCGACCGTCACTACGAGCAGGACAACACCTATACCAATCTGGTCTCGATGCGCTGGCCATGGCTCAACCTGCTCACGCTGAACTTCGGTTATCACAATGCCCATCACGAGCGGGCCGCTGCGCCGTGGTACCGCTTGCCGGCCGTCCATCGTGAATTGTATGGACCTGACAACGCCGCCGTCATGCCGCTGGGTGCCTTGCTGGCAACCTGGCACAAGAACCGCGTGCGCCGCGTCCATGCAGAGGAGTACGGCGTGCCGGTTGCCGGGCGCCTGTCACCGACAAGTTTCGTCGGCACGCATGGCGTCTCGTTTCTCTCGGTGATCTAGCGGCATCAGGGCTCCAGCGTCATCGGCAGCAGGGCCGGCAATTGCTCCAATGACGCTACCTGTGCATCCGGCGCACCCGGCAGGCGATCAGCCACCTGGCCACGGCGGTTGCACCAGACAACCCGCATGCCATAGGCCGAGGCGCCGTGGGCGTCCCACGCGTTGGAGGACACAAAGCAGATCTGCTCCGGCCGCAGGTTCAGACGCGCGCAGGGAAGTTCATAGACCCGCCGATCCGGCTTGAAGGCCCCTACCGACTCGACGGAATACACCGCATCAAACGCGTCCGACATGCCAGCATGTTCGAGGAGGTCCGCCAGCATCGAGGGTGTGCCATTGGACAAAATGGCGGCGGTAAAGCCACGCGCGCGCACGTGCGCCAGCACCTGCGGCACTTCGGGGAAGACGGTCAGTGCATTGAATGCGGCAAGCAACT
>CAIQGU010000385.1 GCA_903871435.1 uncultured Burkholderiales bacterium
GCGCCGTCCCGAAGTCGTAGCTTTGCTGCTGGCTCCAATAGGCCAGCTTTCTCAGTGCCACCATTACCAGCACGTGAACGAGGCAGTAGGCCACGCTGCCCAATAGATGGCGGGGGATATTGCGCCGCAACTGGAGCAGGCGCAGGGGTATGCGCCGCTCAAACGCGAGCAGGGCTGGCATGAGGGCGAGCAGGGTCATGTTGCTGCTCCACTCCCAGACGGCCGGCTCCCAGAACGGCACCGCGTTGCCCTGGCGGCCCAGATCCACCCAGACGGTCCAGCTGTTGGCGCCGGCCTGTCCGCAGAAGAACAGGATCCAGAATCCGGGCTCGGCGATCCAGCGCCATGCCAGGTAGCGGCCCAGCAGATCCGGTGGAGATTGCGACATGTCGTTGCGCAGGCGCGACCGCTGCGGGCGTGACGGCCAATGGCGGCCAATTTCGCCACTCTAAACCACCGTTCGTCCCTGACCGGGCGCGGATGGTCACATTGCCCCTCCGGCGGATGCACACCGTCCCTACGATGGACTATCCACAACGGGGGAGTAGCCCATGACACGCACGCAGACCCTTTCGGCGGACACGGTCCGGCCGCCCGCCCGGACGGCATTTCTCGACAACCTGAAAGTGTTCCTTACCTTCCTGGTGGTCATGCACCATGCTGGACAGCCGTATGGGCCAACCGGTGGTTCCTGGCCGCTGTTTCATGCCGAGAAATTCCGCCTGCTGGGGCCCTTCTTTCACATCAACGCGTCCTTCTTCATGGGACTTTTCTTTCTCATCTCGGGCTATTTTCTGCAAGCCGCGTACGAGCGGCGCGGACCCGGCGGATTTATCCGCGAGCGCCTGCGCCGGCTGGGTATCCCCGTTCTGGTCTTCGGCGGCATTTTCATCCCGGTCGCGCGCCACTTCGTGGACGGCAAACCCTGGGCAAATTGTTTCTGGCCATTCGAATGGGCGCACCTGTGGTTCCTGGGCCACTTGCTGGTTTACGCCGCGGCCTATGCCTTTTACCGGTCGCTGGGTTACCGTCCCGTGCGCGTCATGAGTCCGGATGCGCCCTTCCCCAACAACGGACAATTGCTTTGTTACGCGGTGATGCTGGCCATGGTGAGCACCGTCGTGCGCATCTGGTACCCCGTCGATCTTTGGGTGCGGATCGGGGTCCCCGCGGAGATTGCCCACCTGCCACAGTATCTGAGCCTGTATGTGCTGGGCGTCGCCGGCGCTTCCCGCCACTGGCTGGAGCGGATTCCCGCCGCCACCGGACGGGCGTGGCTGGCAACGGGCGCGGTGCTGGTTGGATGGCGCTTTGGCTACACGATATTTCACGGCCAATACCTGGGAGAGGATGGCTTGCTCGTGGACTACGTCTGGGCCCAGTGGGAAGCCCTGCTCTGCGTTGCCATGTGCGTGGGCCTGCCCTATGCCTTCCGGATGCACGGGGCCACTACGCAACCGTGGGCGCGTTTTCTTGCGCGGCACGCTTTCCTAGTCTACGTTTTGCACCTGCCCGTGCTGGTCTTCATCCAGATGGCACTCGAAAAGACCACGCTGGATCCGCTCACGCTGACCCTGGTCTCGGGGGCATCCACACTGGTGATTTGCTATGGTTGCGGCCGCGCCGCCGATGCGGTCCGGTCGATACGCAAAGGAAATTCGCAAGATGCAACCGTGGCAGCATGAAACAGCACTAGCGGCGCGGCCTGACCCGTCATGACGGGTTCGTGGCTGCGTCCTGCCGTCATCATTGGCGTGCTCGTCGTACTGCTTTTGCTCAATGCCCGGGAGTTCACTTCCAAGCGCCGGGACTTGGAGCAGAAGTTTCTTGCGGCAGAGGCGGGAGGCGCGCCAATGACGCTGGCGCGCCAGCAGGCGTTCCAGGCACAGACGATTGAACAGTTGCTGCACATGATTCATACAATGCTGGCGGCGATTCTCGCCGCGCTGCTATGGAATTAGGGTTGGTCCCGAAGGTGATGGTTTCATGAAGGTGATGGTTTTTGGCAGCACAGGCGGGACGGGAAGGGCTACGTTGCAGGCGCTACTTGGCGCGGGGCATGAAGTCACCGCCTTTGCACGCGATCCTGCCAGGCTGCCGCCCCTGCAGTCTCTGCGATCGATACAGGGCGATGTCATGGACGCGGCGCAGGTCGCCGCGGCCATTCCGGGGCACGATATCGTCGTGGTCAGCCTGGGCAACAGCCAAAATCCCTTCGCGCTGCTGCTGGGCGCGCGGCGCACGACAGCGGTCAATGTCTGCGAGGCCGGCACGCGCCATATCGTGGCCGCCATGCAGGCCAGCGGGATTTCGCGGCTGCTGGTGGTAACCGCGTTTGGAGTGGGCGATACCCGGACGAAGTTGCCGCTGGCGTTCAAGCTTTTCTACAAGCTCGTGCTGAGCGAGCACATGGCCGACAAGGAAAAGCAGGAAGAACTTGTCAAGGCATCGGGCCTGGACTGGACGCTGGTGCAACCGGTTGGTCTCACCGATGGCCCAGCCACGGGGATCTGGCTGGCGGATCTTGCGGGTACCATCCGGCGCTCCCAGATGAGCCGCGCGGACGCGGCGGCATTCATCCTCTCGCTGGTGAACGGCAAGGGCTATTCGCGCAGCACGGTTGCGCTGTCGGGTTAGGAAACACCATCAAATGCAAAACAACAGCAAGCCCGTCGTCATCGTCACGGGTGCCTCCTCGGGTGTCGGCCTCTACGCCACCAAGGCGCTGGTAGATCGTGGCTGGCACGTGGTCATGGCCTGCCGCGACCTCGACAAGGCCAGGGGGGCCGCGGCAAGCCTGGGAATTGCCGATGGCAGCGTGTCCCATGAGCACATTGATCTGGGGTCGCAGGACAGCGTGCGGGCTTTCGTCGCGCGCTTTGTCGCCAGCGCGCAGCCTTTGCACGCGCTGGTTTGCAACGCGGCGGTTTACCTGCCGCTGCTCAAACAGCCGGCGCGCTCACCCGAGGGCTACGAGATCAGTGTGGCAACCAATCATTTTGGCCATTTCCTGTTGAGCCAGCTCTTGCTGCCGCGCCTGGTGCCGCTCAACGGCCAGGCGCCACGGCTCATCACACTGGGTACCGTCACGGCCAATTCCGAGGAATTTGGCGGCAAGGTGCCCATCCCGGCGCCGGCTGATATCGGCGACTTGCAGGGCCTGGAGGCAGGATTTCGCGATCCGGTCGCCATGATCGACGGCAAGGCCTTCAAGGCCGGCAAGGCCTACAAGGACAGCAAGCTGTGCAACATGATCATGAATCGCGAATTCCACCGGCGCTACCATGCATCCACGGGCGTGGTGTTCAACACGCTCTATCCCGGCTGCGTTGCCGAAACAGCCTTGTTCCGCTACGCACCGCCGCTTTTCCAGAAGATATTTCCCTGGTTCCAGAAAAACATCACCAAGGGCTACGTCTCGCAACCC
>CAIQGU010000386.1 GCA_903871435.1 uncultured Burkholderiales bacterium
GTGATCGACGCCCTGGCCGATCCGGTGCGCGCCGGCCGCCTGCTGGCGCTGCGTCTGGCCATCGTGTTGCATCACGCCCGCTGGCCCAGCACCAGTTCGGCGACGCGCTCCTGGTCGGAGGTTGAGAACCCAGGCAGATCGCCGTTGCGCACCAGGTAGGCCGAATGCTTGTGGTAGTCGCTGTGCGAGATAGCGAAGCCGATCTCATGGAGTTGGCTCGCGAACGCCAGCGTACGCACGGCTTCTTCGGAGGCCTGCGGCAGCAGCGCGTGGTAGAGCTTGCGCGCGGTAGTGCCCACCATGGCCGCAAGGGCGCGGTCGGCGCCAAAACGCTGCTGCCAGCGCAGTACCGTTGCGTCGCGCACGTCGTGGCTTTCGCGCCGGCCCAGCAGGTCATACAGCAATCCGGCGCGCAGCGCGCCCTTGGCGGGCCACATTTCGCGGATGCCGAAGGTTTCAAAAACGGCAGCAAGGGTCGCGATGCCACCCACCAGGACCTCGGCGCGCTCGGACTTGATGCCCTCGAACTCGACGTGACGGGTATCGGCAAAACCGATCAGGGCGTCGACCAGCCGCGCTAGACCCGCAGCGGTGACCGAGCCATCGGCCCAGCCCTGGTTGCGCAGGATGACGGCAGCGGCGCCTATGGTTCCGCTCGACCCGTAGGCCTCGTCCCAGCCGTAGCGGCGATAGGCGGCCTGCGCCTCTTCGAGTTCCGCGGCGCAGGCCACCTGCGCGCGGCGAAACGACGCGCGGTCGATGCGGCCATCCGGAAAATACCGCAGGGTGGTGGCGACACAGCCGATCTTGAAGGATTCGGCATGCACAGGTTCGAAGCCGCGCCCGGCGATGACTTCGGTGGACGCGCCGCCGATGTCCACCACCAGCCGACGGCGTTTGCTCGAGGGCAAGGTGCGGGTGCAGCCCTCGAAGATGAGGCGCGCCTCCTCGCGGCCGGAAATGATTTCGATGGGGAAGCCCAGCGCCTTTTGCGCCTCGGCGAGGAACTGCTCGCCGTTGATGGCCTGGCGCAGCGTCTGCGTGCCAACGGCGCGTACGTGGGCCGGGTCGATGCCCCGGAGCCGCTCGTTCATGCGCGCCAGGCATACGCAGGCACTGTCGATGGCGCGCCGGCTGAGCAGGCCATCGGGCCCCAGGCCGGCAGCCAGCCGCACGGTCTCTTTCCAGTAGCCGTTGCGGGCAATATGGGAACCCATGGCTTCGCCGATTTCCAGCCGGAAACTGTTCGATCCCAGATCGATTGCGGCGAGCAGCATCACGTACGGCAGGATTCCATTGCGCCCCGCAGGCGGAATCCGGCGGGAAGGCGTTTGCCGTCTTGCACAGTGAAAACTGCACGGCAAGACTAGCGCGATTCTAGGCGATAGGCGGCCGCAGCGGTATGCGCACCATTGCGAGGACCATCACCCGGTGGCGGCATTTACGCACGCAGGCGCTTTGCCCGTGACCTCAGTCTGCTGCCAGCAGGGCCTGCGCGAAATCGGCGGCAACGAAGGGCTGCAGGTCCTGTTGCGACTCGCCCACGCCAATGAAAAGTATGGGTAAGGGCCGCTGGCCGCGCTCGGCGGCGAGCGCCACGATGACGCCACCCTTGGCGGAACCATCGAGCTTGGTGACGATGACGCCCGTCACGCCGATGGCGGCATCGAAGGCGCGAAACTGCGCCAGCGCGTTCTGGCCGTTGGTGCCGTCGAGCACCAGCAGGATCTCGTGCGGCGCGCCCGGGTCATTCTTGGTGATGGCGCGCTTGATGCGCTTGAGTTCCTCCATGAGGTGGGTCTGGGTAGGGAGGCGGCCGGCAGTATCGGCCAACAGCACGTCGCGGCCGCGTGCGCGGGCCGCGCTCACCGCATCGAACACCACTGCAGCCGGATCGTTGCCGGTCTGCGAGATGACCTCGACACCATTGCGTTCCCCCCACACGGCGAGCTGTTCTCGCGCGGCCGCGCGAAAGGTATCGCCGGCCGCCAACAGTACGGTGCGGCCCTGGGAGCCCAGCCAGTGCGCCAGCTTGCCGATGGACGTGGTCTTGCCCGAGCCATTGACGCCGGCGATCATCACCACGAAGGGCCGGGCAGCACTGACATCCCAGCGCTTCTCGCTGGGCGCCAGCAATTCCGTGACCACATCCTGCAGCGCGGCACGCACCTCTGCCGGCTCGCTCAGCCCCGCGGCGCGAACCCGTTCGCGCAGGCGCTTGATCAGGGTCTGCGCGGCGGGCATGCCGACGTCGGACGAGACAAGTACGGTTTCGAGTTCGTCGAAGAGCGCCTCGTCGACCTTGGCGCCCGAAAAGACGTTGGCGAGCTGCGCGCGCGTACGCGACAGTCCCGTGCGCAGCCGCCCCAGCCAGCCGGTTTTCGCGGATTCAGCCATTTCTGCAATCATGCGGCCGGGACGGCGCCGCTTAGGGCTCTCTCTTTTGTTTGTCGGCAGGCCGGTGGCGCGCAGCGCACTCCGGCCCCGCAGCCGGCGCCCCGCTTGCGCGGGGCAGCGCTGCGACGCGCCCGCATCCGCCAGATGCGGACCTGCAGTTTAGTGGAACACCGGGGCGGGCCCTTGAGCACACCAGTACGCGCAAAAACCGACACGGCGCCCGGACGCATCCGCATCATCGCCGGCCAGTACCGGCGCACGCCCATACCGGTAGTCGCCGCGCCAGGCCTGCGGCCGACACCAGACCGCGTGCGGGTGACGGTGTTCAACTGGCTCGAGCACCTGCTGGGCAGCATTCAGGGGCGAACGGCGCTGGACCTTTTCGCCGGCAGCGGTGCGCTGGGCTTCGAGATGGCATCGCGCGGCGCGCAGCGGGTGGTGCTGGTTGACAGCCACCCGCGCGCGGCGCAAGCCCTGCGGGAACTGCAGCAACGGCTGAATGCGGGCGCGGTGGAGGTGCTGCAGTCCGACTGGGCAACAGCCGCGGCACGTCAGGCAGCCGGCGCATTCGATGTGGTTTTCCTGGACCCGCCTTTCGGATCCGAACTGCTGGTACCGGCTTTGACGGCCGCCCGGCGCGTGCTCAAGCCGGAGGGGCTACTCTACGTGGAGACCGGCACCGCCCTGCCCGCGGCCGCCGCAGCGGGCTTTTTGACGCTGCGCAGCGACAAGGCCGGCGCCGTGAACTTCCACTTGCTGCGCCTGATGGCGCAATGATGAATAATGGCCGGACGGCGGCGCCATCGACTGGCCAGCTTCGCGGGCCAGCGCAGGGGCGGAGCGGCGCCGACAAATTGAGGACAGAACCATGGTGATAGCCGTATACCCGGGCACCTTCGACCCGCTTACCCGCGGGCACGAGGACATCGTCCGCCGCGCCGCGGGGCTGTTCTCCAAGCTCGTGGTGGGCGTGGCCGACAGCAGGGCCAAGCGGCCGATCTTCACCCTGGAAGAGCGCCTGCAGATTGCCCGCGAGGTGCTGGGCCACTACCCAAACGTGGAGGTGGCCGGGTTTCACGGCCTGCTGAAGGATTTCGCGCGCGAACAGGAGGCGCGGGTCATCGTGCGCGGCCTGCGCGCGGTTTCCGACTTCGAGTACGAATTCCAGATGGCCGGCATGAACCGCTACCTGCTGCCGGAAGTCGAAACCATGTTTCTCACCCCGTCGGACCAGTACCAGTTCATCTCCGGCAGCATCGTGCGCGAGATCGCGCTGCTGGGTGGCGACGTGAGCAAATTCGTATTCCCTTCCGTCGACGTCTGGCTCAAAGCCAAGATCGGTCAGCTGCGGGTGCCCAACCAGACCAATTGAGCGGACCCACCGGTAAGCGGCGGCGCATCGCCCGCCCGCAGCCATCCGCGCGGGCAGCAGGGTGCGTCGCCGATACCAGGTGGGTAGACCGGCGCATATGCGGGTGCGGGCGCCCGGCAGCGAACGGAACGGAAAACAGTGGCCCTGATCATCACCGACGAATGCATCAACTGCGA
>CAIQGU010000387.1 GCA_903871435.1 uncultured Burkholderiales bacterium
CTGTGCGCCGTTCTGGGCGGGACGCCCGAACAGGTGGAAAACGCCGCCGAGATCGGCATGGAGCACCACCTGTGCTTGACCTGCGATCCGGTGGGAGGCCTGGTGCAGATCCCCTGCATCGAGCGTAACGCCATTGCCTCGGTCAAGGCCATCAACGCCGCCCGCATGGCGCTGCGCGGCGACGGCACCCATCATGTGAGCCTCGACAAGGTCATCAAGACCATGCGCGAGACCGGCGCCGACATGATGACCAAGTACAAGGAAACCGCGCGCGGCGGCCTGGCGGTGAATATCGTCGAGTGCTGACCTCGTAAACCGCGGCAACCCCCAATGTACGATACCGCGCTGTTCCAACGCGATCAAAGAGGCAGCCGTGGATGGTGCGCTCAAGCTCGGGCCGATCGGCCAGATTTCCCGGACGGTAAACGACACAAAACAGTCGGAAGCCTGGTATCGCGAGGTGCTGGGTCTGCCGCACCTTTATACCTTCGGCAATCTGGCGTTTTTTGATTGCGCCGGAACCCGGCTGGTTCTGTCGCACGAGGCGCAGGGCGCAAAGAACGAATCGATACTCTACTTGAGCGTTGGCGATATCAACGCTGCGCACGAAATACTCGAAACCCGTGGTGTCGAATTCATCAGGCCGCCGCACCTGATCCACAGGCATCCCGATGGAACAGAGGAATGGATGGCCTTTTTCAAGGACCTCGAGGGCCGGCCATTGGCGCTCCTGTCGAAGGTGCAAGCCTGAAAAGTCGCCGTTTGACGAGCCTGGCGCGAGCCGCGACCTTGCGCGCACCGTCAATCCCCTATGCCCTCGCGCACTGATCCACCGCTGGCACCCTTTGGGGCCCTGCTGCTCGCCATGCTCTCCTTCCAGTTCGGGGCGGCCCTGGCCAAACAACTCTTTCCCCTGGTGGGGGCGCAAGGCGCCACCGCCATGCGCCTGGGGCTGGGCGCGCTGATCCTTTGGACGATGCGCCGACCCTGGCGGCGCTTGGCCGGCCGGCAGGGCTGGCCCTGGTTGTGGGGCTACGGGGTGACGCTTGGCCTCATGAACCTGTGCTTCTACATGGCACTGACCACCATACCGCTGGGCATTGCCATTGCGCTGGAGTTTGTCGGCCCGCTGTCCATTGCGCTCTTCGGCTCCCGGCGCATCTGGGATTTTCTCTGGGTGGGACTGGTGCTGCTGGGACTGGCCTTGCTGTTGCCGTGGCAGGCACAGGTCCAGGCCCTGGATCCCGCCGGCGTGCTGTATTCGATGGGCTCGGCCGTATGCTGGGCGGCGTACATCCTGCTGGGCCGCCGCGCCGGCGCCGCCTTCGGTGGCGACACCGTGGCATTGGGTTCCGCTATTGCTGCGCTTATCGCCGTACCCGTAGGGATCGCGCATGCCGGCACGGCCATGCTTTCCCTGGCTGCACTCCCCTTTGCGCTCGGGGTAGCGATACTGAGTTCGGCCTTCCCCTATACGCTGGAGATGTACGCGTTGACGCGCTTGCCGGCCCGCACCATGGGCATCCTGATGAGCGCCGAGCCCGCGCTGGGTGCCTTGTTCGGGCTGGCGTTGCTCGGCGAGCACCTGGGTGCGCTGCAGTGGCTCGCCATAACGGCGATCATCGCTGCCTCGGTCGGCACGGTTCTGGGAGCGCGCACCGCGCCGGCGGAGATTGCGCAAATGGCGGACCCTGCACCCCCGCCCGTCGATTGAGCGATGCGCGCGGATACGCGAACGCCGGAAATTCCTGTCACGTAACGCGTGCTGCGTGCCATTATTCCGGCTGACTCGGGGGGCTACGGGGGAGAGCATGGCATCAGACACCATGATTGCGGAAGGGCTGCCCGCGCTAAAGCGCCGCCACGTCCTTGCCGCCACCATCGGCAACGCGCTGGAGTTCTACGACTTCCTCACCTACGCGTACTTCTCCATCCAGATCGGCCACGCTTTCTTCCCGACCCAGAGCGCGTACGGCAGCCTGATGCTGTCGCTGGCCACCTTCGGGGCTGGCTTCATCACCCGGCCCATCGGGGCTGTCGTCATCGGCGCCTATTCCGACCGCGTGGGGCGCCGCCCCGCGATGATGCTGTGTTTCATCATGATCGGCTGTTCCATCGTCACGATGGCGCTGATCCCGTCCTACGCCGCCATCGGCATCGCCGCGCCCATCCTGGCCATCCTTGCGCGCATGGTGCAGGGCTTTTCGCTGGGCGGCGAGATCGGTTCCAACACCGCCTACCTGATGGAAATCGCGCCACCATCGCGGCGCGGCCTGATCGTTTCCTGGCAAGGCGCCAGCCAGAACATCGCGCAGGTCGTGGGTGGAGCCGTGGGCGTCCTTCTCACGGCGGTGCTACCCCCGGACGCCCTCGAGGCCTACGGCTGGCGCATCGCCTTCCTGCTGGGTGCCACGGCGGTGCCGTTTGGCCTGTGGTTGCGCACGAATCTTCCGGAGACCCTGCACGCGCCAGAAGCCGCCACTGCCGCTCACGTCGCGGTCACGTCGGTTGCCAGCGCCGGGGCCGGACCCATGGACCCCGTGGCCCTGCCGTCGCGCCTTGCCCAGGCGCGCGCCCATTGGCGGGTCATCGTGCTGGGCCTCATCTTCATGGCCGCGGGCACCATAGGAAGTTATATTTTCAGCTACATCGTCACCTACTCCCAGGCGACGCTGCACATGCCCGCGCAGGCCGGCTTCATCGCGGAAACCGCTGGCAACCTCCTGGGCGTTGCCACCCTGTTGCTGGGGGGCTGGATGTCGGATCGCTATGGCCGCTGGCCGATCAATGTGGCCGGCAATCTACTGTTCCTGGTCATGATCTACCCCACTTTTGCCTGGATTGCCGAAACGCGCTCCGAGTTCGCGCTGATCGTCGGGTTTACGGCGCTGAACGGCGTCGGCAATTTCATGTGGGGCTCGTTCTACGCCATGCTCACCGAGAGCC
>CAIQGU010000388.1 GCA_903871435.1 uncultured Burkholderiales bacterium
CAACCTGCGGCGCTGGCACGTGGATGCGGTGCGCCGGGCCCAGCGTGCCGGCTTCGATCTCATCTATGTGTACGCGGCGCACAGCCTGAGCTTCCTCTTTCACTTTCTCAATCGCCGCGTACACATAGATGAGATCGAAGCCGGCACGCTGGGCCCGGCGCACCGCATCCACGTGCCAGCGCCGCAGGTTGCGGATGTCCTGCTTGTCCATGCGCCGCGCCTGCGTGGGCTCCGGAGAAAACGTGGCGACGGGCAGGTGACCGGGCCCCATGGGGACCTCGCGCGAGTAGAGGTTCGGGCCGTTCATGCCGTTGTACGCAAGTTCTATCCCCGCGAGGCTCCCGTGGGCGTGAATCTGCTCGGCCATGCGGGCCAGCGTGGGAATGTCGCGGTCATCCCAGAGGCGCAATTCGATGTAGGGCGTGATCTCCGAGCTGTAGTGGATCTCTACCTGCTCAGTGCACACCACGGCCCATCCGCCTTCGGCCTTGATCCCGCGCATGACCGCCAGCGCTGCCGGGTCGCGGTAGCCCAGGCCGTTGCAGTGGGGCACCTGGTAGAAACGGTTGCGCGCGGTGACCGGGCCGATGGCCACCGGCTCGAAGAGGATGTCGTAGCGCGCATCGCGGTGCGGATGGCGGCGTGCGGCAGGCGGCACGGAAGATATCGGTGAATCCGGCATGGATATGCTCAGCCGTAACGGACCCAGGTGGTCTTGAGGGCGGTGTACTTGTCGAGCGCATGCAAGGAGAGGTCGCGCCCCATGCCCGATTGCTTGAAGCCGCCAAAGGGCGTCTGGGGGCTGATGGCATCGACCGTGTTCACCGAGACCGTGCCGGCCTGTAGCTGAGAAGCCACGCGGTGCGCCCGCGCGAGATTGTCGGTCCAGATCGAAGCGGCAAGACCGTAGATGGAACGGTTGGCAATGTCCACGGCCTGCGCTTCGTTGTCAAACGCAATCACCGCCAGAACCGGCCCGAAGATCTCTTCCGTGGCCAGCACGTCATCGGGCGCCACCTCGCCGAACACCGTGGGCTGCACGAAGCAGCCCGCGCCATCGACCTGCACGCGCGCGCCGCCCGTGAGCAGTCGCGCGCGGGATTTGCCGGCCTCGACATACCGCATCACGCGTTGGGTATGGTTTTCATCGACCATGGCGCCCATGGTCGAGCGCGGGTCCAGTGGATGCCCCGGCGCATACGCGCGCGCGTGCGCAAGCAGCTTTTCCGTGAAGGCTGCGGCGACGGGGCGCTCGACCAGCACGCGCGAGTTGGCGGAACACACTTCGCCCTGGTTGAAGAAGATCCCAAAGGCCGCGCGTTCGGCCGCCGCATCGAGGTCGGCGCAATCGGCAAAAACCAGGTTGGGACTCTTGCCGCCGCATTCCAGCCACACCTGCTTCATGTTGGACGCGCCCGAATACCCCAGGAAGAGCTTGCCCACTTCGGTCGACCCGGTAAAGGCCACGCAGTCGATGTCCGGATGCAGTCCGATCGCCCGTCCCGCCGTTTCCCCGTAACCCGGAACGACGTTGAGCACGCCGGGGGGCAGGCCGGCCTCGATGGCCAGTTCGGCCAGGCGCAGCGCCGAGAGCGGGGACTGCTCTGCCGGCTTGAGCACGACGCTGTTGCCGGCGGCCAGCGCCGGCGCGCATTTCCAGGCCGCCATGTCCAGCGGGAAGTTCCAGGGCACCACGGCGCCCACCACGCCCAGCGGCTCGCGGCGGATCAGCGCCAGGTTACCCGGCGGCGTGGGCGCGATTTCATCGTAGCGCTTGTCGATGGCCTCGCCATACCACTGGAACACCCCGGCGGCGCCCGGAACATCGACAGCCGCCGCGTCGGCCACCAGCTTGCCCATGTCGAGGCTCTCGAGCAGCGCCAGTTCCACCTGGTGGGCGCGGATGAGATCGGCCAGCCGCAGCAGCACCGCCTTGCGGTGCGCGGGAGCAGTGCGCGACCACACGCCCGCCGCAAAGCTCTGGCGCGCCGCGCGCACCGCGCGGTCCACGTCCTCGGCATCGCAGGCGCTGACCTGCGCCAGCGTGGC
>CAIQGU010000389.1 GCA_903871435.1 uncultured Burkholderiales bacterium
CGGGCTGCAATAGCTGCCACGACGGCGGAAAGTCATTTGCCGGCATCACGAACCTGGTAGCGCGTCCCACCGCGACCGTCGACTCTGTGCATCCGGCGGTCGGCGATGGAGACTGCTCCACTTGCCACAAGGTTGTTTTCACGGCCGGTGCCTTCAATGTGCCGACCGTGTTGCCGGCGGTGGGTCACGGTCCCTCGATAGCGCACATGCCCAACCCTGCGGGCACGGCCTGCGTGACCTGTCACACCGGGGTGAGCGCCTCGGTGAGTGCAGCCACGGCAGCCACCGCGTACACCAACTACGTCATGGGCGCCACGGGCCACACCGGCATTACCGCCACCTGCCAGACCTGCCACGAGAACCCGTCGGCATTCCTCAACATCACGTCCACGGCCACGCTGATGGTGCGGCCGCCGCAAACCGGGGGCACGGTAGGTATCACGCCCGCGGACGCCAATCACCCGCTCAAGACCCAGACCACGCCTACTAACGGCACCGACTGCGCTACCTGCCATACCGGCACCGGTTTTGTTGCCGGCGGCTTCAGCACTGGGGTAACCAAGCCGGCGAACCACATCAACATCTCGACGGGAGCGGCGTGCAACAGCTGCCACACCGTCAATACCACCTCGGTTGTGCTGCCCATGCCCCACACTGCCGTGGTCGGCACCTGCGCGTCCTGTCACAACGCACCCAACACGCTCTATGCGGGTTCGGTGTTCACACCCACGCCAGGCTCGACCTCTACCCCGGCCAGCGGTGGCACGTTTGATGGTTCGGTCGGCACCAATTTCAAGGCGCGCCAGATCGTGCAGTCGCCCGCGGTTGGCGCCTCGGGCGGGCACATACCCCTGCCGTCCGGTGACGATTGCAATGTCTGTCACCTCTCCACCTCTGCCTTTACCGGTACGGCCATGGTGCACACCGGCATCAGCTCCGGCTGCGCCAGCTGTCACGCGGCGGGCTCGAAGTGGTACGGCGAAACCTATACCGCCAGCCCGCTGGTAACCAAGGGCAACGTCACGCTGTCACCCCTGCACGTGCCGTTCGCCGGTGCCGCCTGCGAGAAATGCCACTCGGCGTCCGTGTTCACGTCTTTCGGCACTGCCACCACGGTGCCCCACACTTCCGGCGTTTTCATGACGTATTCGGGGACCGGCAACTCGGGTAATCCGAATCGCTCCCTGACATCGACGCCAAAATGCATCACGTGCCACGCGCCCAGTGGAACCAAGTGGTACCTGGGCACCGGACAATCGATGAGCAGCGCCACCATGGGTAGCCACCACAACAGCCAATCGGGCGACGATTGCGAGTACTGCCATAGCACGGGAGGCTTCGGCGGCGCGGCCGCTGCCGCAGCCGTCGCGCACCGCCCCATGCTGCACGTCGCGGCAGGACCGGCGATGCGGCCCGGAGGGCTCGGTCTCCCCGGCGCAATCGGTGGGGGCGCGGCCAGCATGCCGTTCACGCACGTCGGCGTGGCGCCGGGCAACTGCGGCGTGTCTTGTCACACGCCGGGCGGCAGTGCTACGCCCAAGCCGGCGAACCACTTGCCGACACTGCTCAGCTGCGACACGTGCCACCGCACTTCTTCCTGGCTGCCGGCGCTGTTTGCGCACAACAACGTGGCCTCCGGCAGCTGTGGCACCTGTCACGCCGGTAACTGGGCTACCGCCAAGCCGGCCAAGCACCTGCTCACCAACCGGACTTGCGATAGCTGCCATCACAGCACCACCACCTGGATGCCGGTAACCTATTCCCATCTGGATATGATCTACAGTCCGCACCCGGCCAACGTGGCCTGCAGCGCGTGCCACGTGACCAACACCGAGCAGGTGGTTTGGAAATATCCGAATCTCAAGCCCGGATGCGGCGGCTGCCACGGGTCGCAATTTGCGACGCAAAGCGTGCGTCGCGCGCACGGGCCTGGCCCGGTACGGCCGGGTGCCCACTAGGCCCCGCGCGATCGACGGTGGCGTTCCCCGCGCCGGGCGCGCGCCGCCGGCCGGTGACTTGCGCAGCATGCAGCAGCCCGGCGAGTACAGCAGTTCAAGAGCAGTAGCACTAGAGCACCAGTGCGCGATGGGCCGCCGGTGTTGTCCTGGCCGGCGGTCTGCGGATACGCAACCGTTGGCCCGCCGGGCTGACAGACCGTGGAAAGATCTGTGAATTCTTTTTTTTCTTGTTCCAAGCCCGTAACCCGAGTGGGTTTGATCACCCTGCGAGCGCTCGCCGCCCATGTCCTGCTCGCGTTCCTGCTGGCGGCGGCGCTGGTCCGGTCGGCAAGTGCCCAGGCGCTGGACGACGTGCGGCTCGTGGCCGACGGTCCCGACGCCATCCTGCAGATCCGCTTCAATGTGCGCGTGCAGTACCAGCGGCACGCCCCGCTGGACGCATCGGATGTCATCGAAATCTATTTTCAGCTCCTGGGTGGCGACGAGGCCCTCACGCGCCCCATCGAGGAATCGATGGCCGTGAAGGGCCAGGATCCCGCCCCGGCAGCGCGCGTGCTCTACCCGGTGCAGACCGGGCTGCCCGTCAAGAAAGTGGTGGTACGGCTGGACCGCAAGGTCGCCTTCCGCGTGCGGGCCGGCAAGAGCAACCAGTTGCTCGAGGTGGTGCTGCCGGGCATGGCGCCGCGCGATGCCCAGGCAGCCCTCAAGCCGGTGGCCCCGCCGGTTGTCGAGCACGACCGCTACGCCATTTCCCTGCAAACCGTGCCGCTGTCGCAGCAGGGCAATACGCGGGCCATCCCGGCGCGCCTGCAGGACTACGCCGTCTTCGGCTCGCAGGAGGTGCGCAACGGCGTTCCCTTGTATGAACTCGTGTTGGGCTATTTCGACAGCGTGGAAGCCGCCCAGAAAGTGGTCGCGTCGATCGTCACGGAATTCCCCGATGCCCAAGTGTTTGACGTGGTGCAGCGCAAAGAAGCCAACCTCCAGCATGCTTCGGAAAGCCCGACAGCGTCTCTGCCGGTGGCACCCGAACCGCCACCCGCGGCAACGTCGACAGAACCTGCTGCGCCATCGGCCGCCGCGGCGGCCGCGGCCGCGCTGGCGGCAGCACCCGATACGGATCTGGACAAGCAGGGCGCAGCCCTCATGGCCCAATCGCGCACCGCGCTGATCGGCGGCAAGAACGAGGAAGCCATCAATAGCCTCAACCAGCTGCTGCTGTTGCCGCCCAACAAGTATTCCCAGGACGCGCAGGAACTCGTCGGGCTGGCCCGCGAACGCTCGGGCGACCTCGCACAGGCCCGCAAGGAATACGAGTTGTACCTGCGGCTGTTTCCCACCGGCGAAGGCGCCACCCGCGTGCGCCAGCGCCTGGCAACCCTGGCCCCGCCGGAGCAGGCACCGACGGTCGCCGCAAAGCCGCCCGAAAAGCGCCAGCCGTCTTTCTCCTACGGCGGCAACATTTCGCAGTACTACTATGGTGGCAAGCAGCAGGTGCAGACCACCTTCCTAAATGTGCCCGTCACGGCCAACCAGCAGACCATCAGCAACAACACGCAATCCTCGCTGGTGACAACGGTGGACCTGAACGGTCGCTACCGCACCGACACCACCGATACCCGCGTCGTGGTGCGCGACTCGGACCAGTACAGCTTCATCAATACCACCGCGCCCAGCCTCAACCGCATGGATGCTTTCTATGTCGATTATCGCGACTCGGCCCACAACCTGTCGGTGAAGGCGGGCCGGCAGAGCGGGGTTACCGGCGGCCTGGTCGGCCGATTCGACGGTGCCATCGTGAGCTATGACGTGGTGCCCAAGCTCAGCGTCAGCGCCGTTGCCGGAGTGCCGGTGAGCCAGGACCAGTTCATCCAGGCCAACCAGCGCTTTGAAGGCGTGAGCGTCAATGCCCAGAACTTCGCCGAGCACTGGGGTGCCGGCGGGTTCATCATCAACCAGACGGCCGATGGCGTTGTCGACCGGCGCGCCGTGGGCGGCGAGCTGCGTTATTTCGACGACCGCAAGACTCTCTACTCCCTGGTGGACTACGACGTGCAGTTCGCCACGCTCAACGCCGCCACCGTGCAGGGCACCTACCTCCTGCCGGACCAGACGTCGTTGTCGCTACTGCTCGATAACCGCAAGGCGCCCACCCTGGAAACCAGCAATGGCCTGCTGCAGGCGGGATGCAATTCGTACGCCCAGTACTTTGCCGGCACCTGCGCGCATTCGACCGCACCCTACAACGTCGACGTGCTGCGCCAGGATGCCCTGGCCACTACCGCCAACTCCCACCAGTACGCGCTCGATGTGTCGCATCCCTTCGGACTGCACTGGCAGGCCTCGGCGGATCTGCGCGTCACCAGTGTTGGCGCCCTACCTACGGTGACGATCAACAACCAGACGTTCCAGGGCACCTCGGCTACCGGCAACGTCTTTGGCGCCACGGTGCAGGCTACTGGCTCCAATCTCTATTCCAAGCGCGATATCAACGTGTTCTCGCTGACTTTCCTGCACAGCGCCACCCTTAGCGGCACCATGCTGTCCTACAGCAACCTCAATTCCTTCCTGGACAACCGCCTCTCGGTCGAGCCCAATCTCAGCCTGTATCGCGAGACCGATACCAGCGGCCAGCGCCTGTTTCGCGTGTCGCCCAGCCTGCGCACCAGCTACAAGCTGTCGCGGCGCATGTCGGTGGAAGGCACCATTGCCCTGGAGCAGTCCCGCAACGAAGGGCCGGCGCAAAACGACACGACCTCAAATCTGTTTTATTACCTCGGCTACCGCTACGACCTGAACAACTAGCCCTCCTTCGCTGGGCTGGCGCTCAGCTTCGGCGGGCAGGCCCGCCTTGGGTCTTATTCCCTTGGGTCTTGTTCAGTTAGTCCGCCCTTAGCCTGCCCTCAGGCCTGCCCGACTGGTCCGCCCTGCGCCTTACCCTCTACTAGGGGGGGCTTCGGCCGTCTGGAGGGGGGCTGCGGCCCGATATCGGCGCGGTTTGAGCGACAATAGCGGGTGCGCTGGCGGCCGCTGTATTTATTTTTCGCGCGGCCGCCCCATCACGGAAACCTTGCGGGCCCAAGCCCGCCTAAGCCTGAACGCAACCGCCTGCATGAAATCGAGCCCGATGAAACCAAGAACCAAGCGTCTGATCATGGTCATTGCCGGCCTGGCCACGGCCGGCGTGGCGGCGACCCTCGTCCTCAACGCCTTTCGCAGCAACCTGGTCTTCTTCTTCACGCCCTCGCAGATCGCGGCCGACGAGGCGCCGCGCAACCGCGCGTTCCGCATCGGCGGCCTCGTGGAAAGCGGCAGCGTTCACCGCGATGGCACCACGGTCAATTTCGTGGTGACGGATACGGCAAAGTCCGTGCCGGTGGCCTACGTGTGTATCCTGCCGGACCTGTTCCGTGAGGGCAAAGGGGTCGTTGCCCAGGGGCACCTGGAAGCCGATGGCGTCTTTCATGCCTCCGAGGTCCTGGCCAAGCACGACGAGAACTACATGCCCCCGGAAGCGGCCGAAGCCCTCAAGCGTGCCCGCGGCGGGCAACCGGATTCCACGGCAACCCTGGTGGTGGCCCAGCCGGGTTCTGCGGCCGCCAGCCGCGCCGGCGTAACGGGAGGTAGCAAGCAATGATTCCGGAAATCGGCAATTTCGCGCTCATGCTGGCCACGGCAGTGGCCCTGGTGCTCGGCACACTGCCCATCATCGGCGCCGCGCGAGGCAATGTGCGCTGGATGGCACTGGCGCGGCCGGCCGCCCGCGTGATCTTCCTGCTGGTGGTGGTGGCGGCATCCTGCCTGGTGGCCAGCTTCCTGCACGACGACTTCTCCGTGCTGTACGTCGCCACCAACTCCACCCACGCCCTGCCAGTGCCCTACAAGCTGGCGGCTTTCTGGGGTGGCCACGAGGGATCCATGCTGCTGTGGCTGCTCATCCTGAGCTTCTGGATGTTCGCCGTGAGCGTGTTCAGCACGCACCTGCCGCGCGAGTTCATCTCGCGCATCCTGGGCGTCATGGGCCTGATCGCGCTGGGCTTCCTGCTCTTCATCATCCTCACGTCCGACCCCTTCACGCGCATCGCCGCCGTGCCGGACGGCAATGACCTCAATCCCCTGCTGCAGGACCCGGGCATGGTCGCGCACCCGCCCATGCTGTACATGGGCTATGTCGGCTTCTCCGTGGCCTTCGCCTTCGCCATCGCGGCCCTGCTGGGCGGCAACCTCGACGCCACCTGGGCCCGCTGGTCGCGGCCCTGGACCACGGTCGCCTGGACCTTCCTCACCATCGGCATCTGCCTGGGCAGCGCCTGGGCCTACTACACCTTGGGTTGGGGCGGCTGGTGGTTCTGGGATCCGGTGGAAAACGCCTCGTTCATGCCCTGGCTGGCGGGCACTGCGCTCATGCATTCGCTGGCAGTCACGGAAAAGCGCGGCGGCTTCAAGGTGTGGACGGTGCTGCTGGCCATCTTTGCGTTCTCGCTCTCGCTTCTGGGCACCTTCCTGGTCCGGTCCGGCGTGCTCACCTCGGTGCACGCCTTCGCCTCGGATCCGCGCCGCGGCGTCTTCATCCTGTTTTTCCTGGGCATCGTGATCGGCGGTTCTCTAGCCCTGTTCGCATGGCGCGCGCCCAAGGTGGGACTGGGCGAGCGCTTCGAGATCATCTCGCGCGAAACCATGCTGCTCGCCAATAACGTGCTGTTCCTCGCCGCCGCGGCTTCCGTGCTGCTGGGCACCCTGTATCCCCTGCTGCTCGATGCGCTGGGCATGAACAAGCTCTCGGTGGGCCCGCCGTACTTCGACACCGTTTTCGTGCCGCTGATGGCCCCGGCGCTGTTTCTCATGGGCATAGGGCCGCTCGCCCGGTGGCGCAAGGCCAACCTGCCGGAGATCGCCGCCCGCCTGAAGTGGGCGGCTGGCGTGAGCATCCTGTGCGCCATTGCCGTGCCCTTCATCGAGGGCCACTGGTCCTTCATGGTGGCGGTGGGCATCCTGCTGGCCGTGTGGATCGTCAGCAGCAGCGTCACCAATCTCTGGTCGCGCATACGTCCTAACGAAGGCGGGCAGATCGGCGCGAAGCTTGCCGCGCTGCCCCGTGGCTACCTGGGCATGCTCGCTGCCCACGTCGGCGTGGCGGTCTTCATCGCCGGCATCACGCTGGTCAAGGGTTACGAAGTTGAAAAAGACGTGCGCATGGATACCGGCGACACCGTGCAATTGGGTCCCTACACCGCGCGCTTCAACGGCACGGTGGAAGGCACCGGCCCCAATTACGAATATCTGCGCGGCCAGTTCGACATCCTGCGTGACGGCAAGGTGGTGCGCACCATGCACCCGGAAAAGCGCCAGTTCGCGTCCAAGAGCGAACCCATGACCAACGCCGCCATCGCCCCCAGCATCACCGGCGACCTGTACATTTCGCTGGGCGAAGCGGTGAGCCAGTCCGCCTGGGTCGTGCGGGTGTACTACAAGCCGTTCATCGACTGGATCTGGGGTGGTTGCCTGATCATGGCCTTCGGCGGCGTGCTCGCCCTGAGCGACCGGCGTTACCGCCTGGAGCGGCGCAGCACCAACGAATCCGCACTGGCCGGCGCCGCCGCCTGAACCTCGTCATGGCGCAAAACCGCATATCGCTCACCGTATTCCTGCCGCTGGCCGTCTTCCTGGTCCTGGCCTGGTTCCTCTACAAGGGCCTGTTCCTGGATCCGCGCGAGGTTCCCTCGCCGCTCATCGACAAGCCGGCGCCGGACTTCCGGCTCGAGTCCCTGTCCACCCCGGGCCGCATCGTCGATCGCCGGGAAATGCTGGGCAAGGTGTGGCTGCTCAATACCTGGGCCTCGTGGTGCGTGGCCTGCCGCGAAGAGCATCCCGTGCTTGTCGAGTTCGCGCGCACCGCCACCGTTCCCATCGTCGGGCTCAATTACAAGGACACGCGCGTCGAGGGAATGCGCTGGCTCACGCAGTTTGGCAATCCATACGTCGACTCGGCCTTCGACCAGGCCGGCCGCGTTGGCATCGACTACGGGGTATATGCCGTGCCGGAGACTTTTCTCATCGATAAGCAGGGCGTCATCCGGTACAAGCAGATCGGACCGGTCACGCCGGAACTGTTGCAAAACACGCTCGTGCCGCTTATCCAGCGGTTGAACGGGTAGCCGGTTCCGCACCAGGGGGCAACACCATGAAGTCACGGGCACCGGGCACGGATCCACGTGCCACCGGGCAGGCGGGAATTTGGCGGCGCGGCCGTCGCGGCGCGGCCGCGGCCGTGGTCCTGGCTTTCGCGCTGGCGGCCGCCGGCGCCGTCGAGGCGCCTGAGGTCGGCGACAACCCGGCCGCGGAGCGCCACATGATGCAGCTGGCAACGGAACTGCGCTGCCTGCAATGCCAGAACCAGACGCTTGCCGATTCCAACGCGCCGCTGGCCGTTGATCTGCGCCAGGAAATCCGCGAACTCATCGCCAAGGGCCAGACCGACCAGCAGATCAAGGCGTATCTCGCCGCCCGCTATGGCGATTTCGTGTTCTATCGGCCGCCCGTGAAGAGCGAGACGCTGCTGCTCTGGTTTGGCCCTGCGCTGCTGGTGCTGGGCGGCCTGTTGGCGCTTTACATAACGCTGCGCCGCCGCCTGGCACGCCTGGAGGCCGAAGGGGTTACGGCCGACCTCAGCGATGCCGACGCGCGCCGCGCACAAAACCTGCTCGATGAAGAAGCCGGGGAAAGCAGTCTGTCATGACGGTATTTTTGGTGGTTGCAGTTGTCCTGATCGCGGTCGGTCTGGCGTCACTTCTCTGGCCGCTCCTGCGCGGCGGCGCCGCGCCGGAAGCCAAGCAGGCCACGGCCGTGGTCGCGCTGTTTCGCGACAAGCTGCGAGAGCTCGAGGCCGAGCGCAGTTCCGGCGCGATCGACGATAACCAGTATCAGCAAAGCCGGCGGGATATCGAGCGCAACCTGCTCGAAGCCGTGGCAGGTGCCGACACAGCGCCGGCGGGACCGCGGCGCGCGCGCTGGACGGCGGTGCTGGTCGGGTTGTTCGTGATGATCGCCCCCCTGGTCCTGTATGTGGTGTTGGGTACCCCCGACGCGCTGATCCCCGGGGCCGAGAACGGCGGCGAAGCCCAGGCGGCCGCCGACGGCGGCGATGCCAAGGCCGGCGCCAAGGGCACCGCCAAGCCGCTCACCACGGCCCAGGTCCAGAAGATGATCGAGGCCATGGTCGAGGCACTGAAGAAGCAGCCCAATGACCCGCAGGGCTGGGCCATGCTGGCGCGCGCCTACGCGTATCAGCACCAGTACCCGGATGCCGTGCGATCGTTCACCAAGGCGCTTGAGCTCACGCCCAAGGATGCGCGTCTCATGTCGGATCTTGCCGACGCCATGGCCATGAACAACGGCCGCCGCCTCGATGGCGAGCCCCTCAAGCTCATCGAGCGCGCGCTGCAGATCGACCCCAAGGAGATCAAGGCCCTGGCCCTGGCCGGCACCGCCGCCTACGATCACCAGGAGTACAAGAAGGCCGTGGGATACTGGGAACGCGCCATCAAGGCCGCTCCCAACGATCCGGAATTCGCCCGCAGCCTCAAGTCCAGCCTCGATGAGGCAAGGACGATGGCGGGGATCGCCCCCACGCCCGATGACCCCCCCCCACCACAAGGCCCGGCCGCTGCCGACGCAACCCCGGCCGGCAAGAACCCAGGGCGATCCCCGTCCGCCGTAGCTCCCGCAGGGAGCGAAGGCGGAATCAAAGGGCGCGTTACCCTCTCCCCCAGCCTGGCTGCCAAGGCGCAGCCCGGCGACACCGTCTTCGTCTTCGCCCGCGCGCAACAGGGACCCAAGGTCCCCCTGGCCCTGATGCGCCGCCAGGTGAAGGACCTGCCCTTCGAGTTCTCGCTGGATGATTCCATGGCAATGATGCCGGACTTCACCATGTCCAAATACGCACCCGTGATCATCGGCGTGCGCATTTCGCACTCGGGCGATGCCATCGCCGCACCGGGCGATCTGCAGGGTTTCAGCAAGCCGGTGCCCATGGGCGCCAGTGGCGTGAACGTCACGATCGACGAGGTCGTAAAGTAGGGCGCCTGGCGCCGCCGCACATTCGAGGGTGACCGCATGCGACTGATAGCCGACATCATTGCTGCCCGGCCGCAGATCCAGGCCATCCGCCGGGACATCCACGCGCACCCCGAACTGTGCTTTGCCGAGCATCGCACCAGCGAACTGGTGGCTACCCGGCTCACGGGCTGGGGCATCGAGGTGCACCGCGGGCTGGGCGGCACGGGCGTGGTCGGCGTGATCCGCGGCACCGCTGACGGCGCCGGCAAGCCCCTGCGCTCCATCGGCTTGCGCGCCGACATGGACGCCTTGCCCATGGAAGAGGTCAATCGCTTTGCGCACCGCTCCACCCAACCGGGCCGCATGCACGCCTGCGGCCATGACGGCCACACGGCCATGCTGCTGGGCGCAGCCCAGCATCTTGCGCAGCACCGCGATTTCGCGGGCACCGTCGTGCTCATCTTCCAGCCGGCCGAGGAAGGCGGGGCCGGCGCGCAGCGCATGATCGAGGACGGTCTGTTCGACCGCTTCCCCTGCGACGCCGTGTTCGCCATCCACAACTGGCCCGGCCTGGCCGTGGGCGAGATGGGCATAGCCTTCGGCCCGGCAATGGCATCGACCAGCGACTTCGAGATCCGCATCGATGGCCGCGGCGCGCACGCCGCGATGCCGCACCTGGGCGTCGATCCGGTATTTGTCGCCATCCAGGTGGCGCAGGGACTGCAAGGACTGGTCACGCGTGTCAAGCGCCCCATCGACCGGGCGGTGCTCTCGATCACCATGATCCACGCTGGCGAGGCCAACAACGTCATCCCCGATACCGCAACGCTGGCGGGCACCGTGCGCACCTTCGATCCAGCGGTCACTAGCGTTTTCGAAGATGGCATGCGGCGCGTGGCGGAGCTTACCGCCCAAGCCCATTACGCCACCGCGCACGTGCACTTCGACCGCAACTATCCCCCCACCATCAATCACCTGCGCGAAGCGCAGATCGCCGCCACGGTGGGCGACGCGGTGTTGGGCGCCGGCAAGGTGATACGCGACATCGAGCCCACCATGGGGGGTGAGGATTTCGCTTTCATGCTGCTGCAGCGACCCGGCGCCTATCTATTCCTGGGCAACGGCACCGCGACGGGTGCGCATCGGGCCGAAGGCCATGGCGCCGGACCCTGCACCTTGCACAACGCCAGCTACGACTTCAACGACGAGCTGATTCCCATCGGCGCCAGCTATTGGGTGCACCTGGTCGGCCACTACCTGGCAATGGACTGAGCGGCGCAGCGCCGCACCTCCCCATGTCCGAACGCCACTCCTGGATCCGCATCCGCGGCGCCCGCCAGAACAACCTGCGCAACCTCGACCTGGATCTGCCCACCGGCGAGCTGATCGTGGTCACGGGTGTTTCCGGCTCCGGCAAGAGCTCGCTGGTCTTCGACACGCTCTATGCCGAGGGCCAGCGGCGCTACGTCGAGACCTTCTCGCCCTACGCCCGGCAGTTCCTCGACCGCATGGACCGCCCGGCCGTCGACCGGATAGAAGGCGTGCCGCCGGCCATTGCCATCGACCAGACCAATCCGGTGCGCACCTCGCGCAGCACGGTCGGCACGATGACCGAGATCAACGATCACCTCAAGCTGCTGTTCGCGCGCGCGAGCCGCCTCTATTGCCGCAAGTGCCAGCGCGCGGTACGCCGCGACACGCCGGGCAGCATCGTCGAGGACCTGCTGCGGCGTAGCGAGGCGCAGGAGCGGCCCCGGCTGGTGATCACCTTCCCGGTGCGCGTGCCGGCCAATTTTTCTGCCGACGAGGTGCGCGCGCACCTGCACGCGCAGGGCTATACCCGGGTGCACGGTGAAGAGAGTGCGGGCGCGCAAGCGCCGCACACCGGCGCTGCGCCCGCCGCCGGCGGCGCGCCAGCCACGGACCGCGAACGCGTCCTCGATGTCGTGCGTGACCGGCTGCGCCTCGACCCCAGCCAGGCGCAGCGCCTGCGGGAGTCGGTCGAAGAGGCGCTGCGCCTGGGCGGTGGCCGCGTCGACGTATGGCTCGATCCCGCCGACC
>CAIQGU010000390.1 GCA_903871435.1 uncultured Burkholderiales bacterium
ACCGCGACCTGGGCACGGCCGGCGGTGCCCACGCCTCGCTCGATGCTGCCTTTGACAACTTCCTGATGATTGAAGCGATCCCGGCTTGAGGCGCCGCGACCCGCATCACCCGCTGAGGCCAGCCTACCGCTCCATGGAACCGACCCCGATGGCTATCGCCGCGCTCAACGCGCAACCGCAACCGTCCGGCAAGGCGGCCGCTGACATCGAGGCGGGGCTGCTGGTGGACGAACGACGGCGGCGCATCTGCGACCTTCTGCGCGAATACGGCCGGGTCACGGTCAGCGACCTGGCCGGGCGCTTCGAAACGTCCGAGGTGACGATACGGCACGATCTGGCGGCGCTCGAGGCGGCCGGCGCCCTGGACCGCACCCGCGGCGGCGCGCTGTCGCGCCGCGAGAACGACGACCTGCCCATCCGCGTCAAGCAGACGCTGCGCCACGCCGAGAAGGTCCGCATCGCGCGCGCGGCCGCTGCCCTGATCCAGGAGGGCGAGACCATCATCCTCGACTCGGGAACCACCACGGCCGAGCTCGCGCGCCAGATCCGAACGCTGAACGTGAAGTCGATCAACGTCATCACCAACGCGCTCAACATCGCCATGCTGCTCTCCGACGTGCCATCCGTGCGGCTGATCATGCTGGGCGGCATCCTACGCCAGGAGTCGCACTCCCTGGCCGGCCATATGGCCGAGCGGGCGCTCGATAACCTCCAGGCCGACCGCCTCTTCCTAGGTGCGGATGGCCTGGATCCGGAGATCGGCTTGATGACACCGCACCTGCCCGAGGCGCAGCTCAATGCGCGGATGATCGAGATCTCGCGCCAGGTGGTGACCTTGGCCGATGCCACCAAGTTCATGCGGCGCAATGTCTGCGTGATCGCCAAGGTCGATCAGCTCGACCTGCTCATCACCGACGCCTCGGCACAGCCCGAAGTGGTGGCCGAACTGCGCCGCCGCGGCGTCGACGTGCAGCTCGTATGAGGCGCAGCACTTCTGCCGCCGGTGTAGCGCGGCGCCGGTCGGGCGGGTGGCTGGCCGCCCTGGCGGCAACCGCGATGTCATGGCCGTGCCTCCCGCAGGCTGCGCAGGACGCATCGCCCGCGAGCTACACCATGGCCGATTTCGCCCGCGTGGCCAAGATCGACGCTCACGTCCACCTCCATGGCTCGGCTGACCGGTTCATGGCGCAGGCGGAGCGCGACGGCGTGCGCGTCCTGACGATCAACGTCGACTATCCGGATTTCCCGCCCATCACCGAGCAGCAGCGCGATGCCATCTCCCTGCGCCAGCGCTATCCGGGCCGTGCCGCATTTGCAGCCACCATCTCCGTGGAGGGCTTTACGTCCCCCGGTTGGGCCGATGCCGCCGTGCGGGGAATCGCGGCGGCAGTCGCGCAAGGCGCCGTGGGCGTGAAAGTATGGAAGAACATCGGCATGGGCCTGCGCGATGCGGGCGGCGGCTACGTCATGCTCGATGACGCGCGCCTGCTGCCGGTGTTCGATTACCTCGAAAGCCATGACATCGTGCTGCTGGGCCACCAGGCCGAGCCGCTCAACTGCTGGCTGCCGTTCGACCAGATGACGGTATTGTCGGACCGCACGTATTTTCGGGAGCACCCCCAGTACTACATGTATCGCCACCCCGAGGTGCCGTCGCACGAAGCGCAGCTGGCTGCGCGCGATCATATGCTCGCCCAGCACCCGGGCCTGCGCTTTGACAGCGTGCACCTCGCATCGCTCGAGTGGGACGTCGACGAGGTGGCGCATTTCCTGGACCGCTATCCAAACGCCAATGTCGACCTGGCGGCACGCATGGTCCATCTGCAGTACCAGGCCGTGCGCAACCGTGACAAGGTTCGCGCCTTCCTCATCCGCTACCAGGATCGCGTTCTCTACGGCACCGACATCGCACACGCCCGCGGCCAAGCGGACGAAGAGGTGGCAGTCGAAGCACACGAGGCTTGGCTGGCGGACTGGAGGTTCCTCAATACGGCCGACACCCTGCACTCGCCGGATTTTGACGGGACTTTCAAGGGCCTCGCCTTGCCGGCCGCCATTGCCGACAAGATCTACCGTATCAATGCGATGAAAATGTACCCGGGGGCGTGGCCGCCGAGCGACGGCGCGCGAGCCGCTGCCACCCCGTAGAAGGCACCGGGGTATCGACAACGATGAACTCCAGAGCATCGTTGACCACCGCATCCTGAGTCGATGGCGCGAAGTCGGCTCTGCCGTACGTACCGTTCAATCCCGCCGAAAAATCACGCCAACTTGTCGACCAGGCGCCGGATCATTTCCGGTTCGCCGCGGACGGTCAGCGTCGCCCCGTCGCCGTCGGCGCGTTCGTCCAGCACTTCGCAGTTGGCGAAGATCTCCCCGCGCATCTGCTGGGCCGACCACGGCAGGAATAGCTCGGCATCGACCAGGCGCTTCTGAAAAAAGGCGATGATGGCGGCGCGCAGCCGGCCGACGTCGCCTTCGCGGCGCGCGCTGATGACGACGCAGCCGGGATAGCGGGCGTGCAGATCGTCTTCGCGTGCAGCCTGCAGTGCCTCGTCACCGACCCGGTCGATCTTGTTGAAGACCAGCAGGCGCGGCACCTCACGCGCCCCGATCTCCGCCAGCACCTCGACGGTCACATCGAGCTGCCGCTCGAAGGCCGCATCGCTCGCGTCCACCACATGGGCGAGCAGCGAGGCTTCCAGCGCCTCGTCCAGTGTGGACTTGAACGAGGCCACGAGGCCGTGCGGCAGGTTCTTGATGAAGCCCACGGTATCGCTGATGAGGATGCGCGGCACGCTTTCCGGATGCAGCGCGCGCACGGTCGTATCGAGCGTGGCAAACAGCTTGTCGGCAACCAGCACGTCGCTGCCGGTCAGCGCCCGCACCAGCGTTGACTTGCCGGCATTGGTGTAACCCACGAAAGCAACCCGGGCCAGGCCCATGCGCTCCTGACGGCGCGCCCGTTGCGTGCTGCGCTCCACATCGAGCGCGGCGAGTTCTTCCTGCAATTCGGCGATGCGGTCACGGATCTTGCGCCGGTCCAGTTCACCCTTGGACTCGCCCGCGCCGCGCCCACCCACTCCGCTGCGCTGGCGGCCCTGGGGACCGGCGATCTTGGCCGCTTCGCGCAGCCGCGGGGCCATGTACCCCAGCCGCACGATCTCCACCTGGGCCTTGGCGGCGCGCGAGCGCGCGTGCCGATGGAAGATTTCCAGGATGACCATGGTGCGGTCCATCACTTCCACGCCCACGGCTTTTTCCAGGTTGCGCGCCTGTGAGGGAGAGATCTCGTGGTCTACCAGGACGATATCCGCGCGGTAGCTGCCGGGGTCGATATCGTCATCTGCCGCATCCGGTTCGTCGCCGCTCTTGCGCCGCCCTTGGCGTTGTGGCGCCCGGGCCGTGGCACGCTCGTCGCCCGCGGCATCCGGTTCAAGGTGCACCGCGGCCTCGTCGCCGCCTTGCGCCCCTTCGAGGAAGGCGGCGTAGTCCGACTCATCGTCCGCGGACGCAGCAGCGCTTGCGGGCTCCGGTTCATTGCGAATGAAGCGGCGGATCTCGTCGCGCTTGCCGGTACCGAAATACGCCCCCTGGTCGAAGTTGGCGCGCTTTTGCGTGAAGGTGCCCACCACCTCGAAGCCCAGGGTCTTGGCGAGCTGGCGCAACTCGGTCACGGAGGCGTCGAACTCGATATCCGATACGCTCGACAGCTGCACGGCGGCGACCACCGCGCGCTTCGTCTCTTCCTGGGTTTCCTGCATCATGGGCGCCGAGTGTAGTCCAGTGGCCCGGCAGGTCTTCGCCGGTCCACTGGACGGACGCCGTGCGCGCTGCAACCCTAGCCGGCGCGCTCCTGGATCACTTCGGCCTTGGCCAGCAGCGCCTCGGCCATGCGGATGCTGGCGATATCGATCAACCGGCCATCGAGCGATACCGCGCCCTTGCCTTCGCGGGCCGCCTGGGCCATGGCTTCCATGATGCGGCGCGCCTTGGTCACCTCGGCCTCGGAGGGCGTGTAGACCTGGTTGGCGAGCGCGATCTGCGAGGGGTGAATGGCCCACTTGCCCTCGTACCCGAGGACGGCAGCACGATTGGCCGCGGCGATGAAGCCATCGGGGTCGCCGAAATCGCCAAAGGGTCCGTCGATGGGCCGCAGTCCGTAGGCGCGGCAGGCCACCAGCATGCGCGTCTGGGCCGCATGCCAGGGGTCGGTCCAGTAGTAGTCGCGCTTGCCCTCGGCATCCTTGTCGGTGAGCACGCCGGAATCGCGGTTCACGCCGCCGATGACCGTGGTGCGGGCGCGCGTGGACGCCGCGTAATCGGCGACACCGAAGCTCATGGCCTCCAGCCGCTTGCTCGATTGGGCAATGGCCTCGACATTGGCCATGCCCAGCGCGGTCTCGATAAGAACCTCGAAGCCGATGCGCTTGGTCCTGGCCTTGGCCGTTTCGATCTGCGTCACCAGCATGTCGATGGCATAGACGTCCTGCGGCACGCCGACCTTGGGGATGAGGATCATGTCCAGCCGCGGACAGGCCTCGACGATGTCGATGACATCGCGGTACATGTAGTGGGTATCCAGGCCATTGATGCGCACCATCATGGTCTTGGTACCCCAGTCGATGTCATTGAGGCCCTGGACGATGTTGGCCCGGGCCCGCTCCTTGTCGTCCGGGGCCACCGCGTCCTCGACGTCCAGGAAAATGACATCGGCCGCACTGCGCGCGGCCTTCTCGAACATGGACGGATTGGAGCCTGGCACCGCCAGCTCCGAGCGATGCAGGCGCGGCGTAGCCTGTTCGATGATGGTGAAGCTCATTCGGGGATTCCCATTGAGAAGATGCATCGCGCTGCCGGGCGGGTGCCCGCAGCGCCGTCGCGATTAGCTTACTTTGGCAAGCGCCTTGGCGACCGTCGCCCCCAGTTCGGCAGCGCTGGGCGCAACGAACAGGCCATGGGCGCGCATGATCTCGGCCTTCTCGGCGGCGGTGTCGCCGGCTGCCGAGATGATGGCGCCCGCGTGACCCATGCGCCGGCCCTTGGGAGCGGTAAGACCGGCCACGTAACCGACCACCGGTTTTTTCATGTTGGCCTGCACCCAGGCGGCGGCCTCGGCTTCCTGCTGGCCGCCGATCTCGCCGATCATCACCACCGCCTTGGTCTCGGGATCGTTGTTGAAAAGCGCGAGGTGATCGAGAAACGAGCTGCCATTGATGGGGTCGCCGCCAATGCCAACGCTGGTGGTGATGCCGATGCCCAGCGCCTTCATCTGCGCGGCGGCCTCGTACCCCAGGGTGCCCGACCGCGACACGATACCCACGGTGCCGCGCTGATAGATGTTGCTGGGCATGATGCCCAGCATGGCCTTGCCGGCGCTGATGATGCCCGCGCAATTGGGCCCCACGACGAGGGTGCGGATCGATTCCGGATAGCGCAGCAGGTAGCGCTTGACGCGCATCATGTCCTGGGCGGGAATGCCGTCCGTGATGATGCAGACGAGCCGCAGGCCCGCGTCAGCGGCCTCCATGAGCGCGTCGCCCGCATAGGGCGGGGGCACGAAGGCCAGGCTGGCCTGGGCGCCGGTGGCGCGTACCGCATCCTTCACGGTATCGAAAACCGGGCGGTCCAGGTGGCGCTGCCCGCCCTTGCCCGGTGTCACGCCGCCCACCACCCGCGTGCCGTACGCAATCATCTCGCTCGCGTGGAACGTTGCCTTGTCGCCGGTAAAGCCCTGCACGATCACCGGCGTTGTTTCGTCGATAAGAATACTCATGTAGCGGAATCCCCTGTCTGCTCAAGGATGTTGATGTCGGGCTTTCAGCGCGCGGCGGCCACGGCCAGCTTCGCGGCGCTGGCAAGATCGTCGGCGCTGATGATGGGCAAGCCGCTCTCGCGGATGATCTTCTGACCGGCCTCCACGTTGGTGCCGGCCAGGCGCACGATGAGCGGCACCTTGAGCCCGGCAGCGGCCTGCACGACGCCCTGCGCAACCCAGTCGCAACGGTTGATGCCGGCAAATATGTTGACCAGGATGGCCTTGACGTTCTTGTCCGAGAGCACCAGACGGAACGCCTCGCCCACGCGCTCCGGCGATGCGCCCCCCCCCACGTCGAGGAAGTTGGCCGGCTCGCCGCCGGCGTACTTGATCATGTCCATCGTGGCCATGGCGAGCCCCGCGCCGTTGATGATGCAGCCGATATCGCCGCTCAG
>CAIQGU010000391.1 GCA_903871435.1 uncultured Burkholderiales bacterium
AGGCGGCTACATAACGCTGATAGGCGGCCAGGATGGCGCTGCGCGAGTAAACGTACGTGGGCGTACCCCACTGGCTGGCAATCTGCGCGAGCGGCGTGGACTCGCAATGGAGTTCCCCGCCGACGTAATGAAACGCCGGCAAATCCGTGTTGTTCATTTTGGGCTCGCTGCCGGCCCGGTCCCATCGGACGTGCTGGGTGCCGCGGGCTGAACCGGCTTGGGTGGCGCAGTATTGTCGCCGTCAGGGGTCGGCTTCATCGGCCACGGGGTATTCTTCGCATGACCCGGCACCCACAGCGGGCCTTTTTGCCCACACCCTGCCAGAAGCAAGGCGCCAACCAGCGCGGTCACCAGGCCCGCGCTACGGCCAGGGGGCAGAAGGCGCGCAGGCCGCCAATTCACAATGCAATGCAGATTCATGGCACAAATCTAACATGAGTGAATCGCAGTTCCTGCGCACGGTCGAGGCCACGCTCGACGAGGTGGAAACGGCCATTGATGCCGCCGGAATCGCTGCCGAATGCTCGCAGGCAGCGCTCATCCTCACGATTGAATTCGACAACGGCGCAAAGATTGTCGTCAACGCGCAGGCGCCCATGCGCCAGCTCTGGCTGGCCTCGCGTATCGGGGCCCAGCATTTCGCCCACGATGGCGCAGCATGGCGCGATACCCGCAACGGACAGGAATTCTATGTGGCCCTGTCCCACGCCATTTCCGCCATCCAGGGAGAGACCGTGGTGTTGCGTGCCCCAGGCGGCCCCTAGGGCGCCGCGCCTTTTCAGAAAACGCCCTGGGGATTGATTGCGGCAGGTTGCTGGGCGGGCTCGCTGGGCAACTTGTGTTCATCGGCTGGCGGCTCGTCGATACCCAGGCTGGCCACGCCCTGGCCAGGCTGGTACTCCTCCAGGTAGAACTCATTGTTGATCTCGACGACGCCGGGCGGCATTTCGCGCGTTGCCTCGGGAACGCCCTTGAGCGTTCCCGCCATGTAGTCGATCCAGATGGGCAAGGCCAGCCCCCCACCGGTTTCGCGCACGCCCAACTGGCGCGGCTGATCAAAACCCACCCAGCCCACGGCGACCAGGCCGCCGGCATAGCCCGAAAACCAGGCATCGTGGGATTCGTTGGTAGTGCCGGTCTTGCCGGCGACGTCGGAGCGGCCCAGTATCGCGGCGCGCGCGGCCGTGCCGGTTCCTCGCGTCACGTCCTTGAGCAGCGAGTCGATCAGGTAATCGGTGCGGGCATCGAAGACCCGTGGCGCCGTATCGCCCGCAACCTGCGGCTTGGCCTCCATCAGCACCTTGCCGTTGGCATCGACGATGCGGCGGATGAGATACGGACGCACGCCGAAGCCCCCGTTGGCAATGACAGCATAGGCGTTGAGTTCCTGCCAAGGCGTCACCGAGCCGGCACCCAGGGCCATCGTCAGGTAGGGCGGATGCTTGTCGGGGTCGAAGCCGAATCGCGCGAGGTATTGCTGCGCATAGCGCGGGCCTATGGCCTGCAGGACGCGAATCGACACCATGTTCTTGGACCGTGCCAGCCCCTGGCGCAGGCGCATGGGCCCCTCGAACCCCGCTTCGTAGTTCTTCGGCTCCCAGAGCGTGCCGCCGGTCTCGCTGGGCGGCACGCTGATCGCCGCGTCGTTCACGAGGGTGCTGGTCATGATGCCCTTCTCCAGGGCGGCGGCGTAAATGAAGGGCTTGAGACTGGAGCCCGGTTGCCGCCAGGCCTGCGTCACGTGATCGAACTTGTTCATATTGAAGTCGAAGCCGCCGACCAGCGAACGGACCGCGCCATCGCGGGAATCGGCCGACACGAACGCAGCCTCAACCTGCGGCAGCTGGGCGATGCTCCAGCCATCCTTGCTGCTCCGCACCAATCTCAGCAGAGAGCCCGGGACTATGCGGCGGGCCGGTAGCACCTTGCCACCCAGCGCTGTCGCTGCAAAGCGCAGTCCTTCCCCTTCGATGCGCACCGTGCTGCCATTGGACAACTGCGCCTTGACCAGGCGCGGTCCCGCCTCGAGGACAACCGCGGCAGGGAATCCCGCGACGTCGGCCGCCGCAGCGATGGCTTCGCTCGCCTTGCGGGCGTGCTGGGCTGCATCGCCGCTCCAGTCGAGTTGCCGCTCCGGACCGCGATAACCATACCGCTGATCATAGGCCAGCACCTGCGCCCGCAAGGCGTCATACGCCAGTTGCTGGTCGCCGCTGGAGATGGTGGTGTACACGTTCAGCCCACGGGTATACGCCTCTTCGTGAAAGGTGTCGGCTACCAGCTGGCGTGCCAGCTCCGCCACGTATTCCGCTCGCACCCGCGAATGCGTGATGTTGGTGACGCCGGCACTGTCGGCGCGGTCGGCGCGCACATGGACGTCTTCGGCGATGGCCGCATCGTAGGTCTTGCGGTCGATGTAGTTGGCTGCGAGCATGCGCCCCAGGACATAGCGCTGGCGCGCATGCGCGCCCTTGGGATTGGTCAGCGGGTTGCCGGTGCTGGGCGCCTTGGGCAATTCCGCCAGCATCGCGCATTCGCCCAGCGTCAAGTCGCCGATGTTCTTGCCGAAGTACACCTGTGCGGCTGTAGCAAAACCGTAGGCGCGTTGGCCCAGGTAGATCTGGTTGATATAGACCTCGAGGATGCGATCCTTGCTCAGCGAGGACTCGATCTTGATGGCCAGGGCGATTTCATAGATCTTGCGCGTGTAGCTGCGCTCGGAGCTGAGAAAAAAGTTGCGTGCAACCTGCATGGTGATCGTGCTTGCGCCCTGGCCACGGTGCCCCGACAGCACATTGGCGGCCATCGCCCGCAGTATGCCCAGCGCATCGACGCCGCCATGGTGGTAGAAATTCGTGTCTTCCGCCGCCAGGATGGCCTCGCGCAGCTTGACGGGTACTTCCTGGAGCGTGACGAGATTGCGCCGTTCTTCGCCGAATTCCCCCAGCAGGACGCCGTCCGCGCTCCAGACGCGCAGCGGCACCTTGGGCCGGTAGTCGGTGAGCGCCTCGATGGACGGCAGGTGGTAGTAGGCGATGGCAAAGATGAAGGTGCCCAGCAGCAGGGCGCAGGTGGCGATGCCGGCCGCCAGGCCAATGACGAACCCGGCAACCCGGGCCGGCCGGGAGCGCACTTGTGCCCGCAGCCAGGCGGCAGCCTTGCGGGGAAAGCCGGATGACGAAGCCAGGGTGATCACCGAATGTGAGAGAAAGGGCAGGGGATTATAGGCAGGGGCGGTGAGTGCCTCTGGATGAGGCGGGCTTCTGCGCCGCTGCAGTACCGGGCGGGGCAGGCGCAGTGCCGCCGCGTGTTGCGCCTGCGGTGAGAGCATTCGCAATACCGGAAAACAGGCGCAGATCAACCGTTAGATGGGCTTGGCTGTCATCCCTGCACTTGTTAGCATTCCGCTGAGTACCTGATAATGTCATGTTGCATTGGCGGAGCCCCGGATATGGGGATACGCGTACAAGGTTTAGCGGGTAGATATGGGTTTTCGCGCCGCATGCATCGGGCTCCGCGGTACGGTCGCATAACGCGTCCGTCGGCGGGCGGCAGATTCAGCGGTATGCCTGTTGGAAGGACCCCTTCAATCGCCGGACGCCTGTATCGTCCGGGATCTGCGGGCTGACTGGGAGTGCCAATTTGGCCTTCGATTTGCCGTTTTTATCGTCCAAGACGCCACCCTTGCTCGGGTTGGATATCGGTTCTTCCAGCGTCAAGCTGGTCGAACTGACCGATGCTGGCGGCGGTGTGCTGCGTCTCGAACGCTACGCGATCGAATCCATCCCCCGCGGCGCGGTGGTCGATGGCAACATCGACAAGATCGATATCGTCGCCGATGCCGTCAAGCGGGTCTGGCGCCGCGCCGGCTCGCGCGTGAAGAACGTCGCCATGGCGCTCCCGGCGTCTGCCGTCATCACCAAGCGCATTGCCCTGCCGGGCAATCTGCGCGAGGAAGAGATGGAAATGCAGGTCGAGAGCGAGGCCAACCAGTACATTCCTTTCGCCCTCGACGAGGTCAGCCTCGACTTCCAGGTGCTGGGCCCCATCCCCAATGCGCCCGACGATGTCGAAGTGTTGATCGCTGCCTCGCGCAAGGAAAAGGTCGAGGACCGCATGGCGGTGGCCCAGGCAGCCGGTCTCAATCCGGTGGTCGTCGATGTCGAGTCCTTCGCGGCCCGCTCGGCCCTCGGACGGCTCGTCGGGCAGTTGCCAAACCAGGGCGAGGGGCTGGTCATCGCCGTGTTCTACGTCGGCGCCAATACCACCAGCGTCACGGTCCTGCTCGACGGCGAGGCCATTTACGAACGCGAGCAGCCGTTCGGCGGCCAGCAGCTCACCGGCGACATTGCCCGTGCCTACGGCATCACCGCTGAAGATGCCGAACAGAAGAAACGCAATGGCGACCTGCCGGCCAACTACGAGGCCGAGGTCCTCAAGCCTTTCATCGATTCCACCACAACGGAAATCACGCGCGCGCTGCAGTTTTTCTTCACCTCCACCCCGTATACGCGGGTGGACCAGATCATGCTGGCGGGGGGCTCATCGGTCCTGACCGGACTGCCCGAGGCCTTGATGGATCGCGCCCAGGTGCCGACATCGGTGATTTCCCCGTTCAAGGGCATGGAACTGGCTTCCAACCTGCGGGAGCGCCAGTTGCGACTCGACGCCCCGGCCCTGCTCACCCCCTGCGGGCTGGCGATGCGGAGATTTGACAAATGAGTATCCGCGTCAATCTGCTGCCGCACCGCGAGGTGCGACGCAAGCGCCAAAAGAATGCGTTCTACTTCCTTACCGGCCTGAGCGTCATTGCCGGCGCAGCGCTCGTACTGCTGGTCTGGTCGGTTCTCGAGGGTTACCTTGGCAACCAGAAAGACCGCAACGAATTGATCACGCGCGAGAATGCCAAGCTCGACATCCAGATCAAGGAAATCGCTTCCCTGCGCCAGGAAATCGACGCCCTGCGGTCGCGGCAAAAAGCGGTAGAAGACCTGCAGTCCGACCGCAACCAGCCGGTCTACCTGCTCGATGAACTCACGCGCCAGACGCCCGAAGGCATCTACCTCAAATCCATCAAGCAGGAAGACCGCAAGGTCAACGTGGTGGGCTGGGCTGCGTCGAATGAGCGTGTTTCCGAGTTCCTTCGCAACCTGCAGAACAACGGCCGCTATGTGGAGCGGCCGGAACTCATCGAGATCAAGATAGCATCGCAGGGTCCGCAATCCATACAGCGCCGGCTCTTCGAGTTCTCGCTCAATTTCTACATGAAGCAAAACCCCGACCGCCTGCCTCCGGCAACCGGTGCGGCCAAATCCAAGAAGCCCGCTGCCGGCACCGGCCCGGACAAGAAGGCCTAGGCCTTTTACGAACCGACCAGGACCAGGCTAACAACAGCGACCATGGCGAACCTATCCGAAATCTCGGCCAAATTCCGCGGGCTTACCCTCGACAACGTCGGTAGCTGGCCCATCCTGCCGCGCATGACCCTCTGGGCCGGCGTGGTGGTGGCTTGCGCCGCACTGGGCTACTTTGCCGTCTGGAGCTCCCAGATGGCTGAACTCGACAGCCTGCGCGAGCACGAGACCTCGCTCAAGGAGCAGTATCGCGTCAAGCTGCAACAATCCATCAACCTGGAAGAGCTGCGGCGGCAAAAGGAGCAGGTTAACCAGTATGTGCTGACCCTGGAGAAGCAGTTGCCCAGCAAGGCCGAGATGGATGCATTGCTGTCCGACATCAACCAGGCGGGCATCGGCCGGGGACTGCAATTCGAATTGTTCCGCCCGGGCCAGGTCAACCTGCGCGATTACTACGCAGAGCTGCCCATCAGCGTCAAGGTCACCGGCCGCTACCACGACCTCGGCGCCTTCGCGAGCGATATCGCCAACCTGCCGCGTATCGTCACGCTCAACAACCTGAATATCCAGTCGGGCAAGGACCTCACCCTGTCGCTGGACGCCACAGCCAAGACATTCCGCTATTTCGATGAAGACGAAATGGCCACGCAGCGCCGTGCGCGCGATGCGGCCAAGGCGGGGAAGAAATGATCCATTTGCGCGTCAACACGATGTTCCTGGGTCGTCTTAGCGGCGCCGCTGTCGCGTGCGCCGCGGTGCTGGCGCTGGCGGGCTGCGGGCTTTCCGATGAAAGCGAAATCCAGCAGTGGATGGCCGACCAGCGGCAGGCCATGAAACCCACCGCGCAGAAGGTTGAAGAGCCCAAGGAATTCGCGCCCTACGCCTACGAGCCGCATGCCCAGGTGGATCCTTTCGACCCGCAGAAGATACTCATGGTGGTGGCGCGCCAGCGCGAGGAGCGCGGCAGCGCCAGCGCCATCAAGCCCGACCTGGAGCGGCGCCGGGAGGTGCTGGAAGGTTTCCCGCTGGATCAGATCCGCATGGTGGGCATGATGCGCCAGGGCGGCAACAATGTTGCCCTGCTGGAAACCAACGGAGCGACGCACATGGTGCGCGTGGGCAACTATGCGGGGCAGAATTTCGGTCTTGTCACACGCATTTCCGAAACGGAAGTCGTGTTGAAGGAAATCTACCAGGACGCCGCCGGTGAATGGGTCGAACGACCCCAAAAACTCGAGTTGCAAGAGAGCCAGGCCGGCTCCGGGCAAGGGAGCAAGCGATGATTTTTTCCAGCAAGCATTCGATCCGCGCGGCACTGGCGGCATTGGCATCGGCGGCCGCACTGCTGGCCGCCGGCAGCGCCGCGGCGCAGGTCGCTGCAAATGCCACCGGCGGCAACGGCATCGAGCGCATCGATGCATCGCAGTCGGGGGGCGGGGTGTACCTCACCATCCAGCTCAAGGACGCCCCTGCTGCCGTGCCCAACAGCTTCTCCGTGACCAATCCCGCCCGCGTTGCGCTTGACCTGCCCGCCACGGCCAACAACCTGGGACGCAATTCCATCGAAATCAACCAGGGCGACCTGCGCTCCGTCAATGTCGTTCAGGCCCAGGGCCGGGCGCGCGTCGTCTTGAACCTGCGCCGTCCGCTGACCTACACCCTGACCGTCAAGGGGAACAGTGTCGTGGTGGCGCTCGGCGTCACGCCGGACGCCCCGACTTTCCCGGCGGCAAGCACCGCGCCGGTGGCGGCGCCTGCGCCCATGGCAGCAGCAGAACTGGCCGCTGCGCAGCCGGCTGCCCCGATGGCGCCCGCTGCGGCGCCGCGCATGGCGCAGACGCCCGAACCGCGCTCGATACGCACGGTGGATTTCCGCCGCGGCGCCGACGGCGAGGGCCGCATCGTCGTCGACCTGAGCGACCCCAATACCAGTGTCGATGTGCACCAGAAGGGCCAGACGGTGGTCGTGGATTTCACCGCCACGACCTTGCCCGAGAACCTGCGCAAGCGCCTGGACGTGACCGATTTCGGCACGCCCGTGGCGCAGATCACCGGTTCGCAGGTCGGCCCCAATGCCCACCTGCTTATCGAGCCGCGCGGCCAGTGGGAACAGAATGCCTACCAGAGCGACAGCCGCCTCGTCGTCGAGGTGAAGCCGGTCAAGGAAGACCCCACGCGCCTCTTCCAGGGTTCACGCAAGGGCTACCAGGGCGAGCGTCTGTCGCTCAATTTCCAGAACGTGGACGTGCGCTCGCTGTTGCAGGTCATCGCCGACTTCACCAATCTCAACATCATCACCAGCGACTCCGTGCAGGGTTCCATCACCCTGCGCCTCAAGGACGTGCCCTGGGACCAGGCGCTGGACATCATTCTCCAGAGCAAGGGCCTGGACATGCGCAAGAACGGCAACGTCATCCTCGTTGCTCCGCGCGATGAATTGGCCACCAAGGAAAAACTCGACCTCGAGGCCAAGAGCCAGATCGCCGAACTCGAGCCGCTGCACACCGAAAGTTTCGTCATCAATTACCAGAAGGCCGAGGAAATCAAGAAGCTGCTGGTTGGCGATACCAAGCAGACCATGCTTTCCAAGCGCGGCAGCGTCGTGGTGGATGTGCGCACCAACCAGATCTTTGCAACCGACACGGCCCAGAAGCTCGAGGATTTCCGCCGCCTGCTGACCCGTATCGATATCCCCGTCCCCCAGGTAATGATAGAGGCGCGCATTGTCGAAGCCGACGAGAACTTCAGTTCGGATATCGGCGCGCGGCTGGGCCTGGTCCACGTGGGCTCCAACCAGTGGTTGAGCAGCGGCGCGGGTGCCACCTATGGCGGCTCTTCAGCGGCATCGGGAACCAATTCCCTGAGCGTCAACGGCGTTAACATCACCAACCCCAACTTCGTCAACCTGCCTGCCGGGGGCCTTAATGGCTTCAATGCGGGCACCCTGGGCATCACGCTGTTCGACAAATCGGTCACCAATCTGCTGAACCTGGAAGTGTCGGCCCTGGAGCTCGACGGCCGTGGCAAGGTGATCTCCAGTCCGCGCGTCATTACCGCCGACAAGATCAAGGCCGCGATCGAGCAGGGTACCGAGATCGCCTACCAGACGGTCTCCGCCGGCGGCGGCATCGGCCAGATCCAGTTCCGCAAGGCCGTATTGCGCCTCGAGGTGACGCCGCAAATCACCCCAGAGGGCGCCATCTTCCTCGACGTCAAGGTCAACAAGGACACGCCCAACCAAAGCACGAACAACGGGCCACCCTCCATCGACACCAAGAACGTGTCCACCCAGGTGCTGGTGGAAAATGGCGGCACCGTGGTCCTGGGCGGAATATTCCAGCAGACCGAAAGCATCACCACGACGCGTATTCCGGTGCTGGGAGAGATTCCCTACCTGGGCGCGCTGTTCCGTGACCAGGTCAAGGTCAACCACAAGACCGAACTCATCATCTTCATAACGCCGCGCGTCGTGTCTGAACGCGTGAACCAGGCCGCCCAATAGAGTTTCCCCGCGTCGCGCTGGCGTGATCGACGACACAGCCGACGCGGCGTCACCGCCCGGGGACGAGGCGCCCGGGATACCGGCCGGCCTGGGGCGCGGATCGCCGGTTTTCCTGGTCGGCATGATGGGCGCCGGCAAGACCACGGTTGGCCGGCTGCTGGCCCAGGGTCTGCACTACACCTTCATCGATGCCGATGCCGAACTCGAGCGGCGCGCGGGAGTGCGCATTGCCACCATGTTCGAACTCGAAGGCGAGGCCGGTTTCCGCGAACGCGAACTGCTGCTGCTGGACGAAATGACCCTGCAAACCGGCATCGTCCTGGCAACCGGCGGCGGCGCCGTGCTGCGGCCGGAAAACCGCACCTGCCTGAGCACGCGCGGCCTCGTGATCTTTCTCGATGTGGCTGCCCCGGAGATCTTGCGGCGAACCCAGCACGACGTGAACCGTCCGCTACTCAATAGCCCGGATCGCCGTGCCCGTATCGAGTCCCTGCTCGAGCAGCGACTGCCGCTGTACCGGGCAACCGCGCATCTGCGATTCCGGTCGCCGGCCCGCAACCCCCGGCGCCTCGCCGACACCATCCTTGCCCATCCCGTCATGGCGCCCCTGCTGCCACCTGGTGGTGCAGAGGATCCTCTGGCGACGTAAAATGAGCACATGCGCAAAATCACGGTCAATCTGACGGGTCGCTCCTACGACATCCTGATCGGTCCCGGCCTGATCGGCAGAGTTGGCGATGTTCTGGCGCCGCTGGCACCGACGTCCATCCACATCGTCTGCACCGACGTGGTTGCGCCGCTCTATGCTGCGGCGGTGGAGCAGGCGTGCCGCGCGGTTGCACCCACGCACCTGTGCACCATCGCTGACGGCGAAGGCATCAAGGACCTGTCCACGGTATCCGTGATCATCGATGCACTGGTTCGGGGGCGCGCCGACCGGCGCAGCGTCCTCGTGGCGCTCGGCGGTGGCGTGGTTGGCGACATCGCGGGGTTTGCCGCCGCCGTTTACATGCGCGGCATTCGTTTCGTGCAGGTGCCCACCACGCTGCTGGCCCAGGTGGATTCCTCGGTGGGCGGCAAGACGGGTGTCAATCACCCCCTGGGCAAGAACCTCATCGGGGCATTTCACCAGCCCAGCGCCGTGGTCTCCGACACCGATGTGCTGCGCACCTTGCCCGAGCGCGAGATCAGCGCCGGTCTGGCAGAGATCATCAAGCACGGCCTGCTTGCCGATCGCGTCTACTTCGAAACCTGTGTCGCGGCGCTGCCCCGGCTGCGGGCACTCGATGCCGATGCGCTGGCGCACGCCATCGGCGGATCATGCGAGATCAAGGCGTCGGTCGTTGGACGCGACGAACGCGAAAACGGCGAACGCGCGTTGCTCAACCTGGGCCACACCTTCGGCCATGCCATCGAATCGCTCACGGGTTACACGCGCTGGCTGCACGGCGAGGCGGTCGGTTGCGGCTTGTGCCTGGCGGCCGACCTTTCCGCGCGCCTGAGCATGATCGGATCGGACGCGCACGAAGTCATCGTTGCCGCTGTGGCGGAGGCCGGACTGCCCACGCGGATCGCCGGCCTGTCGCGCAAGGCGGCCTTCGACTCCATGCGCACGGACAAGAAGGCGCTGGCCGGCCGTATCGATTTTGTCCTGCTCGAGCGTATTGGCCAGGCGGTGCGGCGGCAGGTGGACGACGCCCTCGTGGAGGCGACGCTGAGCGACGGCGGGTTCATTTGACCCACCTGACGGCCGATCCGGAAGCCGGCCTGGCCGCCTACGCCGCCCGGTCCTCGCAGACCCTCGGCCGAGCGCAGCACGAGGATCCGCCCCACTCGCGAACCCAGTTCCAGCGCGATCGCGATCGCATCATCCATTCCACGGCGTTTCGCCGCCTCGAATACAAAACCCAGGTTTTCGTCAATCACGAAGGCGATCTGTTCCGCACGCGCCTCACGCATTCCCTGGAAGTTGCGCAGATCGCCCGGTCAGTGGCCCGGACGCTGCACCTCAACGAGGATCTCGTCGAGGCCGTCTCGCTCGCGCATGATCTGGGCCACACGCCGTTCGGCCATGCGGGCCAGGATGCCTTGAATGCCTGCATGCAGCCCTTCGGCGGTTTCGAGCACAATCTCCAATCGCTGCGCGTCGTCGACCTGCTCGAAGAGCGTTACGGCAGCTTCGACGGCCTGAACCTGTGCTTTGAAACACGCGAGGGAATCCTGAAGCATTGTTCGGCGGAAAACGCCCGGCGCCTGGGTCCGATCGGCGAACGTTTCCTGCTCCGTCGCCAGGCCAGCCTCGAGGCGCAGATCACCAATGTTGCCGACGAGATCGCCTACAACAATCACGACATCGACGATGGTCTGCGTTCGGGCCTGATCGACGCTGCGCAACTCGAGGAGGTGCCGCTGTATGCGCGGCATCGCGCTGCCGTACTCGAACGCATGCCGCATATTGCCGCGCGCCGTGCCATCCACGAGACCGTCCGGCGCATCATCGACACCCTGGTATCGGACCTGGTCGCCGAATCACAGCGGCGCATCGCGGCGGCGGCCCCCGCCAGCATCGAGGATGTGCGGGCCGCCCAGCTCCTGGTGGCTTTTTCCGCGCCCATCCGTGCGGAGGCCGACGTACTCAAGACCTTCCTGCACCGCAACCTCTACCGCCACCCGGAGGTTTTGCGGATGACCACCAAAGCCGCGCGCATCGTCCGCGAGCTCTTTGCCGCCTTCCAGGACGAACCTCGCCTGCTGCCCGCCGAGCACTGCGCGCGCGCGCAGTCCGAAGGGCCGCGCGCCATCGCCGACTACATCGCCGGCATGACCGACCGCTTTGCCATTCGCGAGCACCGCCGGCTGTTCGCCGTGGGGGAGTTCTGACGATCGCGGGGGCGGGCGCGCGGGACCTGAACCGCTGCCCGACGCGCGGGACGGGTTAAGTCCCATGGCGCGACTTTCCCGGCTGGCTATCCCCGGCTGCCTGCACCACGTGGTCCAGCGTGGCGTTGAGCGTCGCCCGGTCTTTCGCGATCCGGCCGATTTCCTGCGCATGCAGGCTGACCTGCTCGAGTTGTGCCGTTCCGAAGGCCTTGCGGTGCACGCCTATGTGCTCATGCCCGACCACTTCCACCTGCTGGTAACCCCCTCGCAGGCCGACAGCCTCAGCCGCGCGATGCAGGCGCTCGGGCGCCGCTATGTCCGCTGGTTCAACCACCGGCATGGACGGACCGGAGCGCTTTGGGAAGGGCGGTTCCGCAGCACGGTAATCGAAGCCGAACGGCACCTGATCGATGGCATGCGCTATGTCGAACTCAACCCGCTACGTGCCGCGCTCGTCGCCGATGCTGCCACCTATCCCTGGTCCAGTCTTGCCCACCACCTCGGCCTGGGTGTCGATCCGCTGGTGACCGACCATCCGCAGTTCTGGTCGCTCGGCAATACCCCCTTTGACCGGCAGGCTGCCTATGCGCGCCTGTGCGCCGCTCCGCTGGACGGGAATTTTCTTGCCAGCGTTCGCAGCAACACCCAGCGCGGCTGGCCTGTGGGAACTGCCGCGTTCATCGAGGCGCTGTCGCGCCGCACCGATCGCCGCCTAGTGCGCAAGCCCGTCGGCCGGCCGCGGCGCATCCGGGATGCGCCGGCGTCGTCGTGATCCACACGCTCGTCTTGCCTGCGGTGTCGGCCGGATTGCCGTACGCTCGCCGCTGCGTGTGATCCGCGCGCATTCGTAAAACCACCATCGTGAGCGCGATGTCCTGGAGCCCCCGTTCCCTGCTGGAGATGCTGCGCCTGCGCGCGGCGGGCTTGCGCCTGGGGCCCGACGACCTGCTGCGCGACCCCATCTACCGACGGCTCTGGCTCTCCATCCTCATCAGCACGCTGGGCGGACAGATCACCCTCCTGGCGATACCGCTGACGGCGGCAGCGCTGCTCAATGCCAGTCCCACCCAGATGGGCTGGCTGACCGCCATGGAAACGGTGCCCTTCGCCCTGTTTTCCCTGCCATCGGGGGTGTGGCTGGATCGCGTGCGCAAGCTCCCGGTCTACGTGGTTGGCGAAATCTTGCTGGCCGTGGTCGTCGGCAGCGTTCCACTCGCGTGGTGGCAGGGCTGGCTTTCCATGCCCTGGTTGTACGTGGTGGCCTTCCTGATCGGCTTCATCTACACCACGGCCGGAAGTGCGGCACAGATCGTGCTCACGCAAATCGTGCCGCGCGAGCGTCTGGTGGAAGCACACGCCAAGAATTCCCTGGCATCCTCGGCGGCCGAGGTGGCGGGCCCCGGCGCAGCCGGGGCCCTGATCAAGCTCACCGGCGCTCCCCTGGCGCTGCTGGCCGATGTCGTACTGCTCGTGGGTTCGGCGGCCATACTCAAGGGCATACGGGTGGACGAGGGACCGCGCCACCACCGTACGCGCTTCTGGGACGCGATGCGCTTGGGCATGGGATTCGTCGCCAGCCAGCGCCTGCTGGTGACCATGGCCGTGACCGTGGGCGTATTCGAGATCTGCTACCAGAGCGCGCTTGTCGTGCAGATCCTGGTGGCGACCCGCCTGCTCGGCTTGTCGGAAAACCAGGTGGGCCTGTCGTACGTCGCGCTGGGGGTGGGCACCATCAGCGCCAGTTCCATCGGGCATGCTGTCGCGCGGCGTATCGGCCCTGGTCCGACACTCGTGCTGGGTATTGCGATCTGTTCGTTGGGATGGCTGCTGCTTGCACTGGCACCGGCCGGGCCGTTGGGCGTAGTCGCCTTCGCCTTCATGCTGGCGATGTTCGGCGTCGGCGCCGTGTTCGTGTTCATCAATTTCCTGGCGCTGCGCCAGGCCGTCACGCCCTCGCCGCTGCTGGGCCGCATGACCAGCACCATGCGCTGGCTGATCATGGTGCCCGGCATACCGGGCGCGCTCATCGGCGGCTGGCTGGGTGAGCACCTGGGACTGAAGGCGGCACTGGCATTCGCCGGCGGACTGGGTCTGCTGTTGTCCGTGGTTGCCATCCGTCTGCCGGTGTTGCGCGATATGCGCAGCCTGCCGGCGCAGGTGCAGGAGACAGGACCCCATTTGGACACCGGTGCGAGCGGAATCACCGATCCGCAGAGATGAAATTTGCGGTCGCGCGTGCCATGCACGGCGCTTGCGCTAACTTTTTGGCTGAACTGGAGCTCCAGAAGCCAACTCGATATTGGCTGCAGCTCGCATCCCCGCGGGTTGTTTCTCTACGCTGATGTCTTCGACCACAACGGTAAGCCGTAAGCGAGCAAGGACGCGCTCACCATTGGGCAAGGTGGCGCTCGCAACCCAATACAGCGCGTCCGGTGCTTGCCCGCGCAAGAGCTTTCTCAGATAGGAATTGCACAGGGCCTTGAAAGTGGTGCTTCCGGGGAACGTGCTGCGTATGGAATGCTGCGCTTGCGCCACGGGCGCTGCGCCCGTCGCCGGATGCAGGAACGGTTCCGGGCTTCCCAACTCCACGACATTGATGCCCCATTTCTCATACGTGGAAAGGGATCCATCGATTTGCTCGTCAATGGATCGTGGCAGCTGAAGCTTTGAAAGGGTACATGCGTCGGTCCGGCCGCCGCTGGCGTCGCTCCGCGAATCTGCGGCCCTGGGCGGGCTGGTACCGGCGGCGACTGACCTAACGAGAGTTTCCACGTCATCCCGATTCGCGGTTTTCTTCCTGCTGCCGAGTGCTACCCCACCAAAGAACACGATTTTTGCTTTATTCAGATTGGAGAGCTGTGGGTGTTGAGGCCAAACCGGCAAGGCTCCCAATTTATTATTACCCTGTGCGCTTGTATGTTCGTAAACGTACGTTCGCGGAGCGTTTTGAACGCTCCAGGGCTCTTGGTTCGAAATCCGAGTGCGATCCGCAAGGAGGAGCCGATCGAACCGGCCGGCACCCGCCGGTAGCCAAGCACCGGCGCAACCAGTTACGCTTGCGACTTTGCCGAAATCGAAGGGGCCTTATTCCGTGAATTCGACACCCGCTGCACCGGTACCCGCGGCGCCTCCAAGCCCGGGTGACAACCCGGAGGCATTCATCGGCGCGCCCACCCGGATGCGCGAATTCACCCTGCGGGCCGTGATCACCGGCGTCATTCTCGGAACCGTTTTCGGCGCTTCATCGCTCTACCTCGTTCTCAAGGTTGGCCTCACCGTCAGCGCCTCGATACCCGTGGCCGTGATCTCGCTCGCGCTGTTCCGGATGTGGGCCAAGACGGGCGGGCGCGACGCCACCATCCTGGAAAACAACATCACGCAGACCGCGGGTTCGGCGGGCGAGTCGATCGCCTTCGGACTGGGCGTGACCATGCCGGCCATCCTCATACTGGGTTTCGACATGGAGATCGCCCAAGTGATGCTGGTGGCGGTCCTCGGTGGTCTGCTCGGCATCCTGATGATGATTCCGCTGCGCCGCGCCCTGATCGTGCGGCTGCACGGCGTCCTCAAGTATCCCGAAGGCACCGCCTGCGCGGCGGTTCTCAAGGCGGGCGCCAGCGCCCAGGACCGTGCCGCGGCGTCCCCCGCGGCGCAGGCGGAAATGCGCTCTGCCGCGGCGGCCGGACTTGGTGAAGCGCCGGGCGCCAAGGTCATTTTCGGCGGCTTTGCGCTGGGCCTGGTCTACAAGGTACTGAACGTCGCGCTCAAGGGCTGGAAAGATGTGCCCGAATGGATCTTTGGCGCTCCCCTGAAGAACGGCTCGCTGAGCGTCGAGATCTCTCCGGAACTGCTGGGCGTTGGCTACATCATCGGCCCGCGTATCGCCTCCATCATGTGCGCGGGCGGCGTGCTCAGCTACCTGGTGCTCATACCCCTCATCAGTTTCTTCGGCAGCCCCGCCGTCACCGCACTGCCGCCCGGCCGCATGCCGATCGCGGAAATGGGTCCTGATGCCATCCGCGGTGCCTACATCCTGTACATCGGCGCGGGCGCTGTCGCGGCCGGCGGCATCATCAGCCTGGTACAGGCGCTACCCATGATCTGGCAGGGACTACGTGCGGGGCTGCGCGACGTCGGCGCCGCTGCCGGCGCTGCCACGGGTGGTGCGGTTTCGCGCCACGATCGCGATCTGCCGCTGAAATTTGTCGGCATCGGCGCTCTCGTCCTCGTCACGACCATCACGCTGGCCCCTTCCTTGCACATGAACCTGGTAGGCGCCCTGCTCATCCTGGCCTTTGGCTTTCTCTTTGTCACTGTCTCATCCCGGCTCACCGGCGAGATCGGCTCGTCGTCAAACCCCATCTCTGGAATGACCGTTGCTACCCTGCTGTTCACGTGCCTGATCTTCCTGCTGGTCGGCTGGCGCGGCGGGCCTTACTACGTCACGGCATTGTCGGTGGGCGGCATCGTCTGCATCGCGGCATCCAATGGCGGAACGACGTCGCAGGATCTCAAATCCGGCTATCTCCTGGGCGCCACGCCGCTGTATCAGCAGCTGGCCATCATGGCCGGCGCGCTCGTCTCGGCCATCCTGCTGGGCCCCATCCTGCTCAAGCTCAACGACGCGGCGACCGTCTATGTTCCGATAGCCGAGGTAGCACCGGCCGGCCTGCATACCGATCCTTCCCGTCTCGACAAACGCGAAACCCTGCAGGGCCCGCAGGCCCGTCAGGACGCGGGCCAATACCTCGTCTGGCAAAAGACCGACGAGGCAGGAGGTCCGGCCGGCCGGTACCTTGTTGCCGCCGATGGCACTGCAGTGTGGCTCGTGGATCCGGGCATCAATGGCACGCACAGCACCCGCCCCGATGGCACCACGGTGCGCAAGTTCAACGCCCCGAAGGCCACGCTCATGTCCTACATCATCAAGGGCATACTCGACCAGAAGTTGCCCTGGGCGCTGGTCATGCTCGGCGTGATGATCGCCCTCATGCTGGAGATGACCTTCGTTCCTGCGCTGGCATTTGCCG
>CAIQGU010000392.1 GCA_903871435.1 uncultured Burkholderiales bacterium
GGTGCGCTCTATTGCTGCACCTGCACAAGGCGAGGTGAGCTCTTGCCGCCCATTTTCCTACTAACGCTTGGGGTACGGGGTCCCATCGCGGCGGGTATAAGACTCGGCGCTGCCGTCGTAAATGAGGTCGATATCGGGATAGCTGGCACCATCGCCGGGAATCCGGCTGCCGACTTCGAGGCATACAGCCGGTTCGCCGCTGCGATTGATGATCTGGTGTCCGTCGGGCACGCCGGCCGGAAACGCGGCGCAGTCTCCCGCATGCAGGACCTGCTCGCCGGCGTCGGTCACGAGAACCACCGTGCCCGCAACCACGAACACGAATTCGTCCTCGTGGGTGTGCCAGTGACGCTGGCTCGATGCGGTGCCGGGGGCAAGCTGCAGCAGGTTCACGCCAAACTGCGTCAGGCCACCCGCGTCGCCCAGCGCCTGTCGCGACCGGCCCGCGCAGATGGCGTGGAAGGGCGCCGGATATCCGCAACCGGTGCGCAGCGCGATGGTACTCAGGTCCAGCTTGGGCATGACGCTGCCTCCCGTGCCTTGAAGCGTTCGGCTCCGTGGCCGCTTAATCGCTTGTCGCGCGACGTCCAATGCGGGGACGCCAGACGGCGATCACGATATTGGCGACGGCCACGATGGTAATGATCCATAGCCCGCCCCATTCTGTGCGTAATAGCTGCTCCAGCATTGCCGGATCGCCCTTGCCGGCAGCGGCCATGGCGGAGAGCTCCGCCGCCTGGCGCGAACTGCCGCTGATGGTGAGCAGGCTGCCTTCGAACATGCTGATGCCGGTGATTGCCTTGATCCAGGGCCAGCCGGCATTGATGTAGTACTCATTGGCGGCGATGGACAGCAGGCCGCTGATCAGGGTGATGCCGAGCGAGGGCACGAGCAGCCATTGCGTGATGGCGGCAATGCCGTGTCGTACCGCCGCGTATTCGATCATGGAGTCATGCGGCGCGGTGAGGATGAGGACGAAACACGATGCCAGCGCCCCCAACACGCCAACGGCGCCGATCTCATGCAGGAACTTGAGCGATTTACGGTAGAACATCGGGCATCCGTCGCGGCATCGGCCGCAGGGCGCATTCCGGTTGCCAACCGTTTCGGGGCAGGCAGGAGAATGCGGTGTACAAGGGCCGCATGCTACGTGCGGATCGTGCGGTGGTAAATGGGCCTGCGTACGGCCCGTAGCTTCGGCAGTCCCCGCGCGTACAATGGTTTTCCAAACCTGTGTATTACCTGCCTATCCCTGAGATATCTGGCGCCAATTCCATGACGCTCACATGTCCGCGCTCCTGACCGAGCTGCCCCCCGCGCTGAGCGGGGCGCGCCACGAACTCACTACGCCCGGCGTTGGCCGCTTGTCGTGGTACCAGGACGCGCCACCTGCGCCTGTCAAGGATGCACGCCCCCTGGTGCTGGTACACAGCATCAACGCAGCCGGCTCGGCCTATGAGGTCAAACCGCTCTACGATCACTTCCGCAGCAGCCGCCCGGTATATGCGCTCGATCTGCCGGGTTTTGGCATGTCCGAGCGCAGCCGCCGGCCCTATGGTCCCCGGCTGATGACCGACGCCGTGCACGCCATGGTTGCGCAGGTGCAGCAGGCGCATGGTGGCGTCGCCGTGGATGCGATCGCGCTGTCGCTTTCCAGCGAGTATCTGGCCCGCGCCGCCGCCGAGGCGCCCACCGCGTATCGAACGGTGGGGCTGGTCAGCCCTACCGGTTTCAACCGCGCCAAATTGCGCGAAGGACCGCCGTGCAGCGACCGCGGCCAGGCTGGGCTCTACTCGGTGATGGGTTCGCCGCGCTTCGGGCGCTGGTTGTATGAACAACTTACCCGTCGCAGCGTGATCGCCTATTTCCTGGGCCGCACCTGGGGTTCGAACAATATCGATTCCGGCTTGCTCGATTACGACTGCCTCATCTCGCGTCCGCAAGGCGCCGAGCACGCGCCGCTGCGCTTTCTCACGGGTTTCCTGTTTGGTGGCGACAGCGGCACGGTTTACCGGGCCTTGCGGTGCCCGGTCTGGGTGGTGCATGGTGTGCGCGGCGACTTCACGAACTACGTCGGCCTCGAGGCATTTCGCGACAATCCGAAGTGGAAGGTCGACGTGCTGCCCACCGGCGCGCTACCGCACTTTGAGATGCTGCCGGAGTTTATCCGCGCTTACAGGACCTGGATGCAGACGCTGGGCGTGGAGGCCTGACCCGTCAGCATTTCAGCAAGGATCCTCATCATCGCGCAGTTCGAACGCCCCGGATCGAACCAGCGCGATGATCTCCCGCGCGGCTGCGGCGTATTCGCGGGCCACCATCAGCCGCGCGCCACCCAGGGCGATGGACCACAGTCCATTCATCCCGTTCGTGTTGCCGTCGGCGATGAAGGACGGTATACCTTCTGCCGACAGGCGGGCGCGCAGGATCTCCAACTCGCCGGGGACGGGAATCAGCGTGCGCGCCACCCAAACGAAATCGGTGGATTCTTCTTTATCGCCGGAATCGCGGGTTTGGGGCGGCGTCATTGCCCCCTCGCCAGGGCGCGCATCGCGCGGGTCAGTCCTTCGAGCGTCAGTGGGTACATCTTGCCGCCCATGATTTCTCGGATGATGCCCACCGACTGCCGGTACTGCCACAGACCCTCGGGCTCCGGGTTGATCCACGCGGCGTGTGGAAACTGCCCGGCCAGCCGCTGCAACCAGACCGCGCCCGGCTCCTCGTTGCCGCTTTCGATGGAACCCCAGGGCTGCAGGATTTCGTAGGGGCTCATGGTGGCGTCGCCCACGAAGATCAACCGGGTATCGGCGCGGTTACGGCGCAGCAGATCCAGCGTATCGAAGCGTTCCGCGTGACGCCGGCGGTTATGACGCCAAACGTGGTCGTAGACGCAGTTGTGAAAGTAATAGAACTGCAACTGCTGGAACTGCGAGCGCGCGGCCGAAAACAGTTCTTCCACCACGCGGACGTGCGCGTCCATCGAGCCGCCCACGTCGAGCAGCAGCAATACCTTAACGCGGTTGCGGCGCTCGGGCACCAGCCGCAGGTCGAGCGCGCCGGCGTTTCGGGCGGTGGCGGCTATGGTGTCGGGCAGGTCCAGTTCCAGGTCCGCGCCGTCCCGCGAAAAACGGCGCAGGCGCCGCAGCGCCACCTGGATGTTGCGCGTGCCGATGGCGACCTGGTCGTCGTAGTCGCGATAGGTCCGGGCTTCCCACACGCGTACCGCGCTGCGGTTCCCGTTGGCGGGTCCGCCGATACGTATGCCTTCGGGATGCGCGCCGCCATGACCAAAGGGAGAGGTACCGCCGCTACCGATCCACTTGCTGCCACCGTGGTGGGCGCCATCCTGTTCCTCGAGGCGCTTCTTGAGCTCATCCATCAGCTTGTTCCAGCCCATCTTCTCGAGCCTGGCCAGGTCCTCGGGCTTGAGGTCGCGGCGCAGCTGCTGGCGGAACCATTCCTCGGGAAACGTGGCCTGCAGGGGCGCCGCCGCCATCGCGCCGCGCACGTATTGGCCAAACGCGCGGTCAAAGCGGTCGTAGCGGCTCTCGTCCTTGACCAGGCAGGCACGGGCAAGGAAATAAAACTCATCGATGGAGGGCGGTATGAGATCGCGCTGCAGCGCCTCGAGCAGGGTCAGCAGCTCGGTGATGGACACCGGCAGCTGTGCTGCCCGCAGGTGGAGGAAAAAATCAACCAGCATGCTGCTTGCCCCCGATGCTTAGGCCGCGCTAGCGGTTGCGCCGGTTCATCTCCACCAGCCGCTCGAAGAGCTGCAGGTCCTGCTCGTTCTTGAGCAGCGCGCCGTGCAGCGGCGGCACGAATATGGCGTCGTCGCGCGTGTGCAGTGCCTCAGGTGGAATTTGCTCGGCGACCAGCAGCCGCAGCCAGTCCAGCAGCTCGGACGTGGACGGTTTTTTCTTCAGGCCCGGCAGATCGCGTATGGCAAAGAACGTATCGAGCGCGTTGCGCAGCAGTTCGGCGCGCAGGCTGGGGAAGTGCACGTCGACGATGGCCTGCATGGCCGCGGCATCTGGAAACCGGATGTAGTGGAAGAAGCAGCGCCGCAGGAATGCGTCGGGCAGATCCTTCTCGTTGTTGGACGTGATGACCACCAGCGGCCGATGCAGCGCTCGTATCGTCTGGCGCGTTTCATAAACGGCGAACTCCATGCGATCGAGCTCGCGCAGCAAATCATTGGGGAACTCCACGTCGGCCTTGTCGATCTCGTCGATCAGCAGCACGGCGGGCTCGGGGCTTTCAAAGGCCTGCCATAGCACTCCCCGCAGGATGTAGTTGCCGATGTCCGCCACCCGCGCATCGCCCAGCTGCGAATCGCGCAGGCGCGATACCGCATCGTATTCGTATAACCCCTGTTGCGCCTTGGTGGTGGATTTCACGTGCCAGGCAAATAGCGGCATGCCCAGCGCCTGCGCCACTTCCTCGGCGAGCATGGTCTTGCCGGTGCCGGGTTCTCCCTTGATGAGCAGGGGCCGCTGCAGCGTCAGGGCCGCATTGACGGCCAACCGCAGGTCGTCGCTGGCCACGTAGGTGGCCGTGCCGGCGAAGCGCGGCGCGGTACCGGCGACGGGTTTTTCGGCAGGTCTGCTGGCGGGCTTGCTGGTGTCGACAGGCATGGCGTTTGTTATTTCTATGGATGAGGAATCACAAGCCTCAGGATGGAGTGCGACCCAGGCGACGCTGCAGGCATTCGAGGTATCCCTGGTTGATGCTGGCCATGTCACCCGGCAAGGTACCGCGTTGGGCGCGCCAGATGACTTCACCCAGACATTCCATGGCCTCGTGGGCCGCGGCGTGACGGTCATCGTGCCGCTGCGCGAGGCTATCGATCAGGTCGCGGATGCCGGGCGGCTGGTCGATGGAGACCTGTTCTTCCAGGGACAGGTGCATGGACAGGTGCAGGAAGGGATTTTCCCGGCCCGCTTCCACGGGGAAGTCCCGCTCGAGCGCGCTGTCCACATCTCCCAGGATACCGTGGTACTCCGGATGCTCCAGCATGCAGGCAATGGCGACGCGCTCCAGCGGCGTGACCGTCTGCGCAGCCAGGTGTTTGCTCCATGCGCCGCAGAAAAAGCGCCGCACTTCCTCGCGTGAGGGTTCAAACACGGCGTGCGCTCTTTTTCGCCGCCCGTTTTCCCGGCGCAAGCTTCCCGGGCGCCGATTTGGTGCCCACCCGCTTCCTGGCTGCCGGCTTCTTTTGTGCAGCGGGCTTCTTGCGTGCCGCCGGCTTTTCGCGGCCGGCCCTGGCGAGGGGGCCAACACGCTTTTTTGCCGGCGCAGTGACCGTTGCCGCCGCAGGGTCCGGTGTCTTGTCGGTGAATTCGCACTCGCGTGTGATGCCACAACGCCAGCATTCTGGCGTACGGGCCTTGCAGACGTAGCGTCCCTGCAGGATCAGCCAATGATGGGCGTGCTGCAGATACGGCTTGGGCACGGCCGCCAGCAAACCTGCTTCGACCGCGCGCACGTTGCTGCCCGGCGCAAGTCCCGTGCGATTGGCCACGCGGAAGACGTGCGTGTCCACCGCAATACTCGCTTCGCCAAAGGCGATATTGAGCACGACATTGGCGGTCTTGCGCCCCACCCCGGGCAAGGCTTCGAGCGCCTCGCGACTACTGGGCACCTCGCCGCCGTGCAATTCCAGCAGTTGCTGGCACAGGGCAATCACGTTGCGCGCCTTGGAGCGGAACAGGCCGATCGTGCGGATGTAGGACTCCAGCCCTTCCACACCCAGCGCCAGGACGCCGGCAGGGGTGCGGGCGTGGGCAAAGAGCCGGGCCGTTGCAAGGTTGACGCTGCGGTCGGTTGCTTGTGCCGACAGCACCACGGCCACCAGCAGTTCGAAGGTGGAGGCGTAGACCAGGTCACTCTTGGGCTCCGGGTTCGCGTCGGCCAATGCGGCAAAGAGCGCGCGGCGTTTTGCCGGGGTCATTTGCCGCTCCCGGCAGGCGCGGTAAGGTCGTCGCCAACGCGCCCGGCGGAGCGGCGCTGGCGCACGCGTGCCAGAGCCTGCTCGATGATGGCGGTTCGGCGTGTTACTTCTCCCGCCGGCAATGA
>CAIQGU010000393.1 GCA_903871435.1 uncultured Burkholderiales bacterium
CCCGGCACGCAGATCACGACCTCGACGGGACCGGCACACCGGACCCGCTGCCTCGAAGCCATTGCCCTGTACCCCGGATCATGACCGGCAGCGCCCGTTCCACCGGATCTGTGCGAATGCGCCCGGCCATGACAACGCGCCATGTGCGCGCGTGGCTGCAACCGCAGTTGTCGATCGGCGCGCGCGAGCAGCGGGATCAGGCGGTGCTGCTGATCGCCGTGGCCATGGTCGTGGCGCCGCACTTCTCGCAGTTGCCGTTGTGGTCCACCGTCATGATCGGCCTGCTCTGGATCTGGCGTGCATTGCTGACGCAGACGCTCAAGCCGGCCCCACCACGCATGATCATGGTGCTGCTGCTCGCGGCCGGAACCAGCGCGGTCTGGCTGGAGCACAAGACCCTCTTCGGGCGCGACGCCAGCGTGAACCTGCTGCTCGTGCTCATTGCGCTCAAGGTCCTGGAAATGCGCGCCCATCGCGATGTGCTCGTCATTGTGTTCCTGTCGCTGTTCGTTTTGCAGACCGAGTTTCTCTATGACCAGAGCCTGGTCTCGGCGGTGTCCATGCTCGTTTCGGTAGGCATGCTGTTCTTCGTCCTCCTGAGCGTCAATCTTCCGGAGGCCGACATCGCCTTTGCCGGCAAGCTGCGCTATCTGGCCCGCGTCTTCCTGCTGGCCGCGCCGCTGACGCTCACGATGTTCTTCCTTTTCCCGCGGCTGTCGACGCCTGTGTTCACCAGCAACAGTTCCACGGAGTCGGGGACGGGTCTGTCGGGATCCATGTCGCCGGGAAACATCCAGCAATTGCTGCGCGACGACAGCGTGGCCTTGCGCGCCAAATTCGAGAGCGCGGTTCCCGCCCAGAACAAGCTGTATTGGCGCGGTCCGGTCTTCGGCTTCTTCGACGGCCGCAACTGGCTGCCGCTCCCGGAGCTGGGATCCAGCAACGATCCCGATGTCATCTACGATCCGGCCAGTCGCGTCGACTACACGGTCACGCTGGAACCCACGCAGCGGTATGAAATGATGGCACTGGAGTATGCCGAGCGGGTCGATGGCGTGCCAACCACAAAGGCACACGTCACGCAAACGCTGGAGCTGCGGACAGCGGCACCCATCGTCAATCGCCTGCGCTACCAGGTCCGCACATTCACGGCCTATGCGTCCGCGCCCCGCGCGTCGATCGAGGCACTGGCCGCCTGGCGCCAACTGCCCGAAACCTACAACCCGCGCGCGCTGCAATGGGCCGCGCAGATACGGGCCGAAGTTGCGGCCGATCTGGCCCGCGACCGCAACCAGGCGCCGCAACTCGACCGCCGCCTGGCCGATGCCGTCCTGTCACGGTTCCGCCAGCTGCCGTTTCGCTACAACATCAACGTGAAGCCGCTCGGGCGCGACTCCGTGGACGAATTCCTTTTTGACACGCGGGAAGGGTACTGCGAACACTATGCGTCAAGCTTCGTCTTTCTCATGCGCGCCATGGGCGTGCCGGCACGGGTCGTCACCGGCTACCAGGGCGGCGAGATCAATCCCGTGGATGGATTCCTCGTCGTGCGCCAATCCGACGCCCACGCCTGGGCGGAGGTCTGGCTCGACCACCAGGGCTAGCAGCGCGTCGATCCGACCGCGGCGGTCGACCCCACGCGCATAGAGCACACCTTGCGTGAGCGCCGCACCGAAGGCCTGTCGTCCTTGCAGGACCAGTGGACATGGTTGAGCGAATTGCGGCTGAAACGGGAGGCGCTGGAAAACGCGTGGAACCAGTGGTTCCTGTCCTATTCTGCCGACCGGCAGCGCGCGCTCATGTCACGGATCGGACTCGCCCCCAACCTGGAGAACGTTGCAGCGGTAGCCATTGGGGTGTTCAGCCTGCTGCTGGGCGCACTGGCGATATTTTCCCTGCGGCGCAAGTCGGTGCGTGACCCCCTTGCCGACATTGCATTTGAACTGCGCGGCAAGCTCGCAAGGCGGGGCATTGCCGTGCCGTCCAATATGGGCCTGCACGACATGCAGGAATACCTGTCCACGCGGCTCGATGCGGCCAGCATGGCTGATGCCCGCCGCCTGCTGGCCGACCTGGCGCAAGCCCGCTATGCGCGGCCGCCGGCAGGACAACCCGGCCCGAGCGTCCGCGACCTGCGCGCCGCGGTGCGGCGCTGGCGGCCAGTGCCGGCGGGTTCTGCCTAGCTCCGGCTGCCAGGCCTCAGGCGGCCTCGGTTATCGCCAGCGAAATTTCGCCCACGCCATCAATGCCCGCCTGCAGGCGGTCGCCCGCCTTCACCGCACCCACGCCCGCCGGCGTACCGGTGAAGATCAGGTCGCCAGGCGCCAGCGTGAAGTAACGCGACAGGTGGGCAATGATGTCGTCTACCCCCCAGATCATCGCGGTGAGGTCTCCATCCTGGCGGCGCTCTCCGTTGACGGCCAGCCAGATGCGGCCGCTGTCGATGCGCCCGCCCGGCACCCGCGGGCGGATGGCCGAAACCGGCGCGGAGCGTTCGAATCCCTTGCTGATCTCCCAGGGACGGCCCTGCTTCTTCAGGGTGGACTGCAGATCCCGGCGCGTGAGGTCGATACCGACACCATAGCCCCAGATGAGTTTGCCGGCTGCCGCAGGATCGACATCGCTGCCGCCGCCGCCCAGCGCCACGACAAGTTCGACCTCATACTGGAAGTCGGCCGTATGCGATGGGTAAGGCAGCGCGACCGTACTGCCGGTTGGGACCGGCAGGGCTGCATCGGCCGGCTTGGCAAAGAAGAAGGGGTCCTCGCGACCCGTATGGCCCATCTCGCGGGCATGGTCGGCGTAGTTGCGGCCCACACAATAAATACGGTGCACCGGGAAAAAGGCGGATGAGCCCAGCACGGGAAGGGCCACCGGCGCGGCTGCGGTAATCACGAAATCCATGGGGCGGATTTTACGCTGCGGGCAGGGCCGCACAGATGACCGCGGTTCGCGTACAGTTCCATAATGTCTGCCCGCGAAACCCATACCCCGGATTGGGAAAAACATCCCCTGGCCCTTGGCGGCGTCGCCGCCAACCCCGACCCCGACACGACGCCGCGCACGGCGCGTAAACCGTCGATCTCCTGCGTTGTTCCGGCCTACAACGAATCCGAAAATCTGCCCCGCCTGCTGCCAGCGCTCATAGCCCAGCTGCGGCAACTTACCGACTGCTGGGAAATCATCGTTGTCGATGACGGCAGCCGCGACGCCACCGTGGCCAGCCTGCAACCCTGGCTGGGTGAGGCGGGGGTGGTGTGCCTGGCGCTGTCGCGCAATTTCGGCAAGGAGGCCGCGCTGGGAGCGGGGCTGGATCACGCCAGGGGCGACGTCGTCGTCACGCTCGATGCCGACCTGCAGCATCCGGTGGAACTGCTCGAACCGATGCTGCGCAGTTGGCGCGACGGCATCGACATGGTCTATGCGGTGCGCGCGGACCGCAGCGAAGAATCGGCCTTCAAGCGCCTGGGAGCGCGCGTCTTTTATTCCCTGCTCAAATTCGGCTCATCGATCGACATCCCGCCGCACGCGGGCGACTTTCGCCTGATGGACCGCTGCGTGGTCGATGCGCTCTGCGCGCTGCCCGAGCGTACGCGCTTCATGAAAGGGCTTTACGCCTGGGTGGGCTACAAGTCCCAGGCCATCGAATTCATACCGCCGCCCCGCATGGCGGGCACCAGCGGTTTTGGCTTGCGCGCGCTGTTCTCCCTTGCGGCCTCCGGGATCACCGCATTCTCCAACCTGCCGCTGCGTCTTGCGAGCGGCCTGGGAACCGTGCTCGCCATATTGGCAATGGGGTATGGCACGTGGGTGATCATCGATCACTATCTGCATGGCAGCGACGTTGCCGGCTGGGCGACGATCGTCGTCGGCCTGATGTTTTTCAGCGGTGTGCAGCTCCTGTTCATTGGCGTGCTGGGCGAATATCTGGGCCGCGTCTACGAGGAAGTGAAGTTGCGCCCCCGGTACATCGTTGGGCACCGGCTCGGCAAGACACCCATAGCTGCGCAGCCGGCTTCGCCGCAGCCGCAGTGAACCCCGTGGCATCGACGCCGCCGGGCCAGCCGGTCCGCCGCTGGGTCGGTTGCGCCGATGATTTCGCCATCGATGCAGCCGCCTCCGATGCCATCGTCGCGCTGATCCGGCAGGGGCGGCTTACCGCCACCAGCGCGCTGGTCGACGCGCCGCTGTGGGCCACGCTGGCACCGCAGCTGGCCGCTGTTGCCGGAGGCGGCCGCGCCGATATCGGATTGCACCTCAACCTCACCCAGGCCTTTGCACCGGGGACCACTGGCACGTGGCCCCTGGCTGAACTTGTCTGGCGCTGCGCCACCGGAAACATCCCGCGCCCGCCGCTCGAAGCGGCCATCGCGCGGCAGCTCGATGCTTTTGAAACCGCCATGGGGCAAGCGCCCGCTTATGTCGATGGCCATCAGCACGTGCATCAGTTCGGCGTGGTGCGCGATCTGCTCATCGATGCGCTGCAGCGCCGGTATCCGGGTGTCCGCATCTGGTTACGCAGCACGCGGCCGCCCTCGCGCGTGCGCGACATCAAGGCGGTCGGCATCGCCTTGCTGGGTGACGGGGGTTTGCGCAAGCGGGCCGCAGGCGCCGGTTTTGCCGTCAGCCCACACCTCGTAGGCGTTTACGAC
>CAIQGU010000394.1 GCA_903871435.1 uncultured Burkholderiales bacterium
AAGGCGGCGCTGTCGCTGTCGGCAGGAACCCAGCGTGGCATTGCGGGCGCGGGCAAGCCGGTGCTTTGCGTCGCATCAGGCGTTGCGGCAGCAGGAATTGCGGTCATGGTAGTGAGGACGACTTTCTGCATGGTGGCCGGGTGGCTGACCCGATGGTAGCCGCATTATAGGAATCGGCCAGGGCGCTCGCGCGCGGTGGGAGCACGCGTCCCCCCGATGCGCCGCGCAGCTGCACGGGGCAGGGTCGTGGCAAGATTCGACCGTACGCGGTGCGCCGGCGCGGCGCCGCATTACTGCAGGCGGCAGAAATAAAGACAACTTCCCAACGGGTCTCGTGGCTACGGGCAAGCCTCTATGCCGTTTTGGCGGTGAGCGTGCTTGCCGTGTTGCTTGCCGCCGCGGGCTGGTATGAGCTGCAGCGCCCGCTGACGAGCGCCTCCGGTCATGCGGAGGTTCGCGTTGTCAACGGCGCCACGGCGCGCACCATCGCCCGCCAGCTGCGCGACGCGGGTTTACCGCTGCGCTCCTGGGAATTCGTTGCGGCTGCCACCCTCACGCACGCCACGCGCTCGCTGCGGCCCGGCCGTTACCGCATCGACGGCCCCGCGAGCGTTCTGGATTTGGTGGATAAATTCCGGCGGGGCGATTTCGAACGCGAGCAGCTCACCATCGTGGAGGGCGCAACGTTCACCGATCTGCGCGCGGTGCTGGCCCGATCCCCCGACCTGCGCCACGACACTGCCACTTGGACCGAAGCACAGGTCCTGAGGGCCATTGGTGCATCGGAGCCGGCCGCAGAGGGCCTGTTCGCACCCGATACCTACGCCTTCGACCCCGGCTCGAGTGACGTCGAGGTCTACCGCCAGGCCTACCTGGCCCAGCGCGACCGTTTGCAGCGCGCGTGGGAGCGGCGTGCCGAGAATCTTCCGTACGCCGATCCGTACCAGGCCCTCGTCATGGCGTCGATCATCGAAAAGGAAACCGGCCGTCCCGACGAGCGCGGACAAATTGCCGCCGTGTTTGTCAACCGCCAGCGCCTGGGCATGCCCCTGCAAACCGATCCGACGGTCATTTACGGGCTGGGTTCCGCGTACGACGGCCACCTGCACAAGCGCGATCTGCTGCGCGATACGCCCTACAATACCTATACGCGTGCCGGACTTCCGCCGACGCCCATTTCCTTGCCCGGTCAGGCGGCCATTGCGGCGGCGCTGAACCCGGACGCGATCAAGGCCTTGTATTTCGTGGCCCGTGGTGATGGAACTTCGGAATTCTCACAGTCCCTGGCCGAGCACAACCGGGCGGTAGACCGTTATCAGCGCAACGCCGCGCGGCACAATGCGGCCGACAAATCGCCCGGCACGTCCGCGGCAAAGTAATCAGGGCGGGGACGGCAAAATGATGGCGCGTGGCCGATTCATTTCCTTCGAAGGCGTCGACGGCGCCGGCAAGAGCACCCAGGTACATGCCGTGGCCGCCGCCCTGCAGGCCCGCGGCCTGGACTTTATTGTCACCCGTGAACCGGGGGGCACGCCCCTGGGCGAGGCGGTACGGTCCCTGGTCCTGGGCCAGGAAATGGCGCCCATGACCGAAACCTTGCTCATGCACGCCGCGCGCAGCGAGCATGTGCTGCAGGTCATCGCTCCGGCGCTCGCCGCCGGAAAATGGGTCATCTGCGACCGCTTTGCCGATGCGAGTTATGCGTACCAGGGGTATGGCCGTGGCGTGCCCCTTGAGCGTCTCGCGCAGCTGGGCGCCTGGGTGCAGGCTGGACAGCAGCCAGACCTCACCGTGCTCGTCGACGTAGCACCCGCCGAGGCGCAGCGCCGGCGGGAACGCGCGCGCGCCGCCGACCGGTTTGAAAAAGAGTCCCTGGATTTTTTCGAGCGGGTACGGGCGGGCTACGGCGCGCGCGCCGCGGCCGAACCCCACCGGTTTCTTTTGATCGATGGCGGCATAGAGGCGCCGGTGCTGACCCAAGCCATACTGCAGCGCCTCGCGGCGTGGCTCCCATGACCGAGGCCGGCGCAGCGGTCCGTGCTGCCATAGCTTCCGGCGGCGCCTACGGCACCGCAAACGCCGTGGTGGCGACGGCGAGTTGGCTGACCGGGCCGCGCGAGCGCCTGGCGGCACTGCGCGCGCGCGGGGCCCAGGGCTTGCTCCTGCATGGGCCGGCGGGCGTGGGCAAGTGGGATCTGGCAATGGCATTTGCCGGCGAGGTGTTGTGTGAACGGCCGGTAGAGGTAGCCCAGGGCACTCCTGCCGGGGCTTGCGGCGTTTGCGCCTCCTGCCGCTTGATAGCGGGCGGCAGTCATCCCGACCTGCGCGTCGTGGTGCCCGATGCGCTGGCGTTGCGGCGGCCTGCCAGCGCTGCCGCCGATGACGAGGCCACGGCGCTGGCCAGCGAAAGCCCGGCCGCAGCCAAATCCAAGCCCAGTCACGAGATCAAGATCGACCAGGTGCGCGACCTTGCCTCGCTCAGTGCAATAACCGCGCACCGGGGTGGCGCGCGCGTGGTGGTCCTGGGGCCTGCCGAGGCGCTGAACCTGCCGGCGGCCAATGCCCTGCTCAAGGGGCTGGAAGAGCCGCCACCCGGCATGATCTTTGTCTTGGTCACCGACCAGATCGATCGTTGCCTGCCCACGATCCTGTCCCGCTGCGCCCTCGTGCGTGTTCCCGTGCCTGCCCGGGAGCTTGCACTCGCCTGGCTGAGCGGGCTGCCCGGCCTGGAAAATGCCGCACAACGCCTGACCGAGGCCGGCGGGGCACCCATGGCCGTGCTGCGCGAGTCCGATGACCGTCTCAGCCCGGACGTGCGCGACGGCCTGCTGGGCCTGCTGCGCCGCGGCGCGGCCCTGGAAGCCGCCGAAGTGGCTAGCCAGGTACCCCGCACCCTGCCCATTGCGGGGGCGGTCGCTTTGTTTCAACGCTGGGGATGGGACTATTTTTCGTATCGAATGGGCGGTGGTCTCCGATATCATCCGGGGGAGGAAGCCAGCTTCAAGGCTCTGGCGCGGCAATGGCAACTGGAAGCCGCGGGTTCCTGGATGGACCAGTTGAGAACCCTGCGGGCGGTGGCTGAGCATCCGCTCAATCCGCGGGCTGCAGTAGAGGGTGCACTTTTGGATTACATTCACTCGATCCGTCAACAGTCATCAAACAACCCGGTTGAACCCAAACGGTGAATGATCCCGCCGATCCGCGCCTCAGTATTTCCTCCCCCACCATAAGCGCAATGCCCAATGGGGTGGGCGGTGGCCGTCCGGCCGTCCTGTCGCTTTCCATCAAGGAAAAGGCAGCGCTATACGCGGCCTACATGCCGTACCTCAAGAACGGCGGCATCTTCGTCCCCACCAACCGGCCCTACAACATCGGTGACGAGGTTTATCTCATTCTCACCCTGCTCGATGACCCCACCCGATTGCCGGTGGCCGGCAAGGTCGTATGGATCAGCCCTTCGGGCGGTGGCGCGTCCAAGACGCCGGGCATTGGGGTGCACTTTCCGGCGGATGAATCGGGCATCATGGCGCGGCGGCGGATCGAAGAAGCCCTGGGCGCCGCCTTGCGTTCCTCGCGTCCCACGCACACGATCTGAAGTAATGAGCGCCCGTCCGGCGCCCGCTGTCCCAAGCCGCAGATGCGGGGCAGGGCGTCGTTGAATCGCGTTTTCGTAAAATGAGGCCGGCGCATGCCCCGCCCGCGGGCTGCCCAAAAACGTAACCGCCGCCATGCTCATCGATTCGCACTGCCATTTCTGCTTCCCCGACCTGCAGGCCGACGCCGCCGGTGTGCTCGAACGCATGCATGCGGCGGGCGTCGAGCGTGCGCTCAATATTTCCACCTCGACCACCGACCTGGTGCCGGTGGTGGAATTTGCGCAGGCTCACGAGGGTATCTACGCGACGGTGGGCATCCACCCGGACAACGAGGAAGCATCCGAGCCGGACGTCGCGACCCTGGTGCGGCATGCCCGCGCCGACAAGGTCGTGGGCATAGGCGAGACGGGCCTGGACTACTACCGCCTGCGCGAACCGCTGGACTGGCAGCGCGATCGCTTCCGCACCCACATACGCGCCGCGCGCGAAAGCGGCAAGCCCTTGATCATCCATACCCGGTCCAGCGCCGAAGACACGCTGCGCATCATGCGCGAGGAACGCGCGCAGGATGTGGGGGGTGTCATGCACTGCTTTACCGAAACCGCCGACGTGGCGCGCGCAGCCATCGATCTGGGGTTTCTCATTTCCTTTTCCGGAATCATCACCTTCAAGTCGGCGAGCGATCTGCGCGCCGTGGCGGCGCAACTGCCGGACAATGCCATCCTGGTAGAAACGGACTCGCCGTTTCTGGCGCCGGTTCCCCACCGGGGCAAGAGCAATGAGCCCGCATGGGTAGCGCACGTTGCCACGCTGCTGGCGCAGCTGCGGGGCCAGAGCGTCGATCACATACACAAGATAACCGGCGATAATTTTCTTCGTTTATTCAATATCTTGAATTAGTTATCTTGTGTTTTACATTAATAAAAAACTCCCTTCTCCC
>CAIQGU010000395.1 GCA_903871435.1 uncultured Burkholderiales bacterium
CACAACTCAACACCTACTCGATCATGATCCCCAGTTCTCCTATCGATATCACGAAGGCGACCGCCAGTTGGCCTTTACCGTCGTAGCCCAGGCGCGCCGTCTTGAGGATGCCGGGGAACAGGGCTGGATCCAGGGCCGCGACTTCGGCCGCGTTGCTTACGGGGGCGTACGGTGCGACGGGAACGCCGCAACTGCGGATGAAAGCCTTCTCGCGGAGGCGGTCCTGCGCAACCGCGACAGCAGCCGCCCCAGGGCGTACCGGCCGCACCGCCGCCAGCTGTTCCAGGCTGGCAGACGGCACGTTCTCGAATTCCGTCGTGATGGCCACGCACACGCGGCCAAGTTCGCCCAGTGCCTCCGCATTGTCGTAGCCGGCCACGATCTGGCGCTCGGCCACGGATCCGGCCGGCCCACCGGCACTCGGGTCGAGCACGCACACGCGGTACCCCAGCGACTGGGCCGCATGACAGAACATCCGTCCCAGCTGCCCACCGCCCATCACGCCCAGCCAGTTACCCGGAGCAATGGCAGGCGATTTCTCACCGGGATTCACAATGGCAGTGTCATGTTGCGTGCCCGCTCACCCTGCGTGGCACGAAACTGCGCAAGCTTCATGGCCACGACGGGATCATCCAGCGCCAGGGTGGACACCGCGAACAACGCCGCATTCGCGGCACCGGCCTCGCCGATCGCAAACGTGGCAACCGGCACGCCCTTGGGCATCTGCACGATGGACAGCAGGCTGTCTTCGCCACGCAGGTAACGCGATGGCACCGGCACGCCGAGCACGGGAATGAGCGTCTTGGCAGCCAGCATGCCGGGCAGGTGGGCGGCACCACCCGCGCCCGCGATGATGATGCGCAGGCCACGCTCACGGGCGCCCTCGGCATACGCGAACATGTCGTCGGGCATGCGGTGCGCGGAGATCACGCGCGCCTCGAAGGGAACGCCGAATTCCTGCAGCAGGTCGCAGGCATGCTTCATGGTGTCCCAGTCCGATTCCGAACCCATGACCACGCCCACCAATGCGGGGTTGCGCGTCATCGCCACCACCGCGTACCCGTGGGCCGGCGTGCCTTGCGGCCGACCGGCAAACCCTGCTGCCCTGCTGCGTTCATGCGCCTACTCCGTAATGAGCCGATCCAGCGCCTCCCGATAGCGGGCCCCGGTCTTGTCGATGATTTCCTGCGGCAGCGCCGGTGGCGGGGGAGACTTGTCCCAGGGCTGCGCCTGCAGCCAGTCGCGCAGGAACTGCTTGTCGAAGCTTGGCGGGGAAATACCCACGCGGTACTGGTCCGCCGGCCAGAAGCGCGACGAATCCGGCGTGAGCACCTCGTCCATCAGCCGCAGCTCGCCACTGGCATCGAGACCGAACTCGAACTTCGTGTCCGCAATGATAATGCCCCGGGCCAGCGCCATCGCCGCGGCCTTCTCGTAGAGGCGGAAGGAGAAATCGCGCACGCGCTGCGCCAGTTCGGCGCCGATACGGTCGGCCACCTGGGCAAAGCTGATGTTTTCGTCATGCGTGCCCAGTTCAGCCTTGTGCGCCGGCGTGAAGATGGGTTCGGGGAGCCGCTGGGCTTGCTGCAGGCCGGGCGGCAGGGCTATGCCGCAGACATGGCCGTCACGGCAATAATCGCTCCAGCCCGAGCCTGCGAGGTAACCGCGCACGACGGCCTCGATGGGCAGCGGCCGCAAACGCCGCGCGACCACCGCACGCCCCTGCACCTGGTTGCGCTCGTCCGGCAGGACCACGCTTGCGGGATCGATACCCGTGAGGTGATTGGGCCCGGCATCGGCCAGTTGGGCGAACCAGAAATTGGACATGGCATTGAGCACCTGGCCCTTGCCCGGGATGGGCTCGCGCATGATCACGTCGAAGGCCGAAATGCGGTCGGAGGTGATGATGAGGAGCCGGTCATCGCCCAGCGCATAAGTGTCGCGCACCTTGCCACGGTAGACCAGCGGCAGCGAGGACACGCGGGATTCGAGCAGTGGCGCAGATGACGGAGCCGGTGGTGGTGGCGCTGCGGCAGTAACCATGGAGTCAGCCGAAACGGGCCCAGACAATGGCGATCCAGGTTCCCATGGCAAGCAGGAGAGCGAGCAGGACGGCGGCACTGCCCATGTCCTTGGCGCGCTTGGCCAGAGGGTTGATTTCGAAACTGTGGCGATCGATCGCCGCCTCGACGGCCGTGTTGAGGAGCTCGACGATGAGCACCATGACCACGGAGCCTATCAGCAGCAGGCGTTCCACCAGGCCGACCGGCAGGACCAGCGCCGACGGAATGAGGACCACGGCGAGCAGAATTTCCTGGCGGAACGCGTCCTCACCGGCCCAGGCCGCCAGCAGCCCATCGATGGAGTAACGCAGCGCGTTGACGACGCGCTGCACCCCGCGCTTGCCCTTGAGCGCCCGGCTGTCGCCGGGATCGGCAGGATTTCGGGCAGGCGGGGGGGGTGCGGCCGAATGCATCAGGCTTGCTTCAGCGTACGTGCTGGACCAGTTCGCCGGCACTGTAGCGCTTGGCCATCTGCGGCAGCGGCATGGCGTGCAGCTTGGAGGCCATGCCCTCGCAGCCGAACTCGAGATAGCGCTGCTTGCAGATCGACTTGGTGGCTTCGCGCGCCGGCTTGAGGAAATCGCGCGGATCGAACTTGGACGGATTATTGGCCAGATACTTGCGCACGGCCGCCGTCATGGCCAGGCGGATATCGGTGTCGATGTTGATCTTGCGCACGCCGTGCTTGATGGCAAGCTGAATTTCCTCGACCGGGACGCCGTAGGTTTCCTTCAGGTCACCGCCGAACTCGCGAATCGTGGCGAGCAGATCCTGGGGGACGCTGGAGGAGCCGTGCATGACCAGGTGCGTGGTAGGAATGCGCGCATGGATCTGCTTGATGCGATCGATGGCGAGGATGTCACCGGTGGGTTTGCGCGAGAACTTGTAGGCGCCGTGCGAGGTGCCGATGGCGATGGCCAGGGCATCGAGCTGCGTGCGCTTGACGAAATCGGCCGCCTGGTCGGGATCGGTGAGCAGCATGTCGCGCGTCATCTTGCCCTCGGCGCCGTGGCCGTCCTCCTTCTCGCCCTCCATCGTTTCGAGCGAACCCAGGCAGCCGAGTTCACCTTCGACGCTCACGCCCAGCGCATGGGCAACGTCCACGACCTTGCGGGTGACGTTGACGTTGTAGTCGTAGTCGGCCACGGTCTTGCCGTCTTCCTTGAGGGAGCCGTCCATCATCACCGAGGAGAAACCCAGGCTCATGGCCGAGTCGCAGACCGCCGGCGACTGGCCGTGGTCCTGGTGCATGGCGATGGGGATATTCGGGTACGTTTCGATTGCCGCCTCGATCAGGTGGCGCAGGAAATGCTCGCCGGCGTACTTGCGGGCACCTGCCGAGGCCTGCATGATCACCGGCGAGTTGACCTCCGATGCCGCTTCCATGATGGCCTGGACCTGCTCAAGGTTGTTGACGTTGAACGCCGGCACGCCATAGGTGTGTTCAGCGGCGTGATCGAGCATCTGACGAAGTGAAATAAGAGCCATGCTTGTCTCCTGTTATGAATTCCGTTGCCTATCGTAGCCCGCCATTTGGCACTGTTCAGGCCGCCGCAGCGCGCTGCTGCAGAATTTCCACGGCGGGCAGAGGCTTGCCTTCGAGAAATTCGAGGAAAGCGCCCCCGCCCGTCGAGATGTAACTGACACGGTCGGCGATGCCGTATTTGGCAATGGCCGCCAGGGTGTCGCCGCCACCGGCGATGGAGTAGGCCCCATTTGCCGTTGCATTGGCGATCGCGGTTGCCAGCGCGTGCGTTCCCTGGGCGAAGGCATCGAACTCGAAAACGCCCAGCGGCCCGTTCCAGATGATGGTACCGGCATCCTGGACAAGCCGTGCAAGCTGTGCAGACGTTTGCGGACCGACGTCGAGAATCAAGTCGTCCGGATGAACGTCGTCCGCGGCACAGGTGCGCGCCGGAGCGTCCGCGGCAAAGCGCGTGGCCACCACCACGTCGACGGGCAGCGGCAATGTGGCGCCTTTCTTCTTCAGGGTTTCGATAACCTTGCGGCACTCGGGGACAAGATCGGGTTCAGCCAAAGACTTGCCGATGGGCATTCCGGCCGCCAGCAGGAAGGTATTGGCAATTCCGCCGCCGACGATGAGCCGGTCGACCTTGCCCGCGAGGTTGTTGAGGATGGTCAGCTTGGTGGAAACCTTGGAGCCCGCCACGATGGCGACCAGCGGACGGCGCGGTTCGCCCAGCGCGCGCCCCAGAGCGTCGATTTCCGCGGCCAGGAGCGGCCCGGCGCAGGCGACCGGCGCAAACCGGGCAACACCGTGCGTGGTGGCTTCCGCCCGATGCGCGGTACCAAAGGCATCGTTCACGTAAATATCGCACAGCGCGGCAATCTTGCGCGATAGCGCTTCGTCATCCTTTTTTTCACCGACGTTCGTGCGGCAGTTCTCGAGCAGTACGACCGAGCCGGGTGCGACGGTTACGCCATCGACCCAATTGGCGACCAGCGGCACCGGCCGCCCCAGCAGTTCGCCGAGCCGTACGGCGATGGGCGCGAGAGAGTCGGCCGGCGTGAGCGTGCCCTCCGTGGGCCTCCCCAGATGGGACGTGACCATTACGGCGGCTCCGGCGTCCAGGGCCTCGCGGATGGCCGGGACAGACGCGCGTATGCGGGTGTCTTCGGTTATGGCGCCGCCGGCGTCCTGCGGCACGTTGAGGTCGGAGCGGATAAGCACGCGCTTGCCCCGCAGCATTCCCTGCCGGCAGAGCGTATCGAGCGTAAGAACTTTCATGAAGGGCGCTTTCCTTGCATTGGAAGTCCTTGGACACGCGCGGACCGGGCTGCCACCTCCGGGCCACCGGGCGCGCGTGCCTGCACGACCTCCGGGGATTATAGGATTGGTAAGGTGCACTGCCGGCGGGTAGCCGCGCCCGCCGCACTGCAGGACAAGCCCGCAAGCGGCGAGGTTCGCCGGCGCCGCGGCGCTAGGCGGCCATCAGCGCCATGGTGGTATCGAGCATGCGATTGCTGAACCCCCACTCGTTGTCGTACCAGCTGCTCACCTTGACGAGGCGCCCCGAAACCTTCGTGAGCGTAGCGTCGAAAGTGGACGAGTGCGGATCGTGGTTGAAATCGACCGACACCAGAGGACCGTCGCTATAGGCCAGGATGCCCCGCAGGGGGCCTTCGGCCGCCGCACGCAGGATGCCGTTGACTTCTTCGACCGTAGTGTCACGGGACGCGATGAAGGACAGATCCACCAGCGATACGTTGATCGTCGGTACGCGGATGGCAAAGCCGTCGAGGCGACCGTTGAGTTCGGGCAGCACGAGCCCGACGGCGGCGGCGGCCCCGGTCTTGGTGGGTATCATCGAATGCGTGGCCGAACGGGCGCGCCGCAGGTCCTCGTGGTAAACGTCCGTGAGCACCTGGTCGTTGGTGTACGAGTGGATGGTGGTCATGAGGCCGTTGACCAGGCCGATGGCAGCGTGCAGCGGCTGCACCAGCGGCGCAAGGCAGTTGGTGGTGCAGGAAGCGTTCGAGATGACGGTGTCGGTGCTCTTGAGCACCTTGTGGTTCACGCCGTAGACGATCGTGGCATCGACATCCTTGCCACCCGGGGCCGAGATGATCACCTTGCGGGCACCGCCGCGCAGGTGGGCCGAGGCCTTTTCCTTGGTGGTGAACAGGCCGGTGCACTCCAGGACGACGTCGACGCCGAGCGAGGCCCAGGGCAGCTGGGCGGGGTCGCGGCTGGCGAGCACCTTGATGCGGTCGCCGTTGACGACCAGCGCGTCGTCCTGGACCGTTACCGTACCGGGGAATTTGCCATGCACGGTGTCGTGGCGGGTGAGGTGGGCGTTGGTCTTCGCGTCCCCCAGATCATTGATGGCGACGATCTGCAGATCGTGCTTCTTGCCGTCTTCATAATGCGCCCGCAGGACATTGCGTCCGATGCGCCCATAGCCGTTGATGGCAACCTTGATAGTCATGATGCGGGTCTCCCCCCAGTTGTGATTAAGCGGTATCCCCGTCGACACTTCGGGCGTCTGCGCGCACCTGGTGGGTCCATCGCCGGGGTATTGATCGTTCGATGCGCCTGGGCACCTTGTCCAGGCACCCGGCGCATGGCCGGGGCGTGCCGCAAGCGGCTATCGGGCCACCGAGGGGGGAGATTTTACCAGCCGGGTCGGAAAAAACGCCCTCCCGGCAAAGAACTATCGGCTGTAATTCGCATAAAGTGTGGCGCAATAACCGCAGGCCTCGGTTACGCTGCGCCCCATGAGCACGCCCCGTTTTCACGTACCGGATGCCACCACCGGCGCTCGGCTGCGCGATCTCGTCGCCGGCATGGCACTGCCGCTGCCGGACTCGGCCAATCACCACGCCCGGCGGGTGCTGCGGCTGCGCCCCGGCGATCCGATCGTGCTTTTTGACGGCCGGGGCCACGAGTACCACGCCCTGCTGGAAGAGGCGCCCGCCGACAACCCGGTCAATGCCGGGCGCTTTGCCGCGCGTGTCCTGCATGGCGGCGCCGTGGACCGGGAAGCCGGTGTACCCATCACCCTGGTGCAGGCGCTCAGCGCAACGGAAAAGATCGACTGGCTGGTGGAAAAATGCGTGGAGCTGGGCGTGGCGCGGCTAGTGCTTGCGCCGGCGGAGCGCAGCGTGGTCCGCCTGGAGGCGGCGCGCGGCGAGCGCCGGCTGGGCCGCTGGCATGATATTGGCGTGGCGGCCTGTTGCCAGTGCGGCCGCAACCGGTTGATGGAAATCTCCCTGGCCGCGGATCTGGGTACGGCATTTCAATGGGCGGCGCCGGCTGCGGGTGCCGCCTGGCTGCTGGACCCGGGGGCGCCCGCCACCCTCGCGGGCAGCGCGATGCGCACGGATCCGCCAGCGCCCGTAGCCTTCGCTGTAGGGCCCGAGGGGGGATTTACGCCCGCGGAAATTGCCCTGGCTGAATCATCCGGTTATGTTCGCGTAAGGCTGGGGCCGCGGGTCCTGCGCACAGAGACCGCCGGCCTTGCCGCCGCGACGGCATTGCTTGCCCTGAATGGAGAGTACGAGCGTTAGGGCCGGCGGTCAGCGCTAGCGGCGTTTGCCGTTCCTGCACGCGTCACCGCGCTGCAGCAAGAATCAAACCACCACCACGCGTGAGCCATCGGTTTGCTGCGGCTCGCGCCGCTCGGTCAGGAAAGCCAGTACCGCGTCGCGACGGGCGAGCGCATCGCGATAGCCCAGGTCGATGAGCGCCCGGGTAAATGGCGCCTCGAAGAGGAGGTAGCTGGCAAGTCCAGCGCCGCTGGACTGGTAGGTGCCTATGCCCTCCAGCAGCGCGCGTATGGGCCTGGGCAGTTCCGCGATGTAATCGCTGGCGATGCCGTCGATCCGGCGGCTGGGGGAAATACTGAGTGTCTCGATGGGCCGCACCCCCGTCGCCCGCTGCAGGGCAACCGGCAGCTGCTCGGCAATCTGGTTCATTTTTTCCAGACGCTCGACATCCGACGCCAGTGCATCGAGAAAGATCGTCGAAAGCGTATGGCCGGCGACCTGGGCCAGGGAAGGATATTCGGCGGTATCGAAATTGGGAAGCACGCCCGGATTGCCGGTCTGGCCAACCCCGATGACCATGATGCGTTCCGCACCCAGGTGTATGGCCGGACTGGCCGGTGACAGCTGGCGCATGGAACCATCGCCAAAAAATTCCAGGCCGCCGGCATGGGCCGGCGCCAGGTCGAGCTGAACAGCGGGAAACATGAAGGGTATGGCTGATGAAGCCAGCAGATGCGGCACGCCTATCCTGGCGCGCACGGATACGCGCTGCATCTTGTTCGGAAATGCATGATCGTTGAGTGCCTGATAGAAAGTGACGTGGCGGCCCGAGCTGTAACTCGATGCGCCGACCGCCAGGGCGCGCAGGTATCCGCGCTCGAGGGCCAGGTCGATACGCGGAAAATCGATCATCCGGGTCAGCAGGTCGCGCAGGGGCTCGTTGTCGAGCAGGGAGCGCGGCCGCGCGCGCAGCGAACGGCGCACGATCCAGCCCAGTGACAGCAGTGAGATCCACCGTGCGCCACTGCGCACGACGCCGAAGAGGTCGGAGCGGTAGACCTGGTCGGCGTGAAAGTTCTCCCAGACCTGCACGAGCTGGGCCACCGCGTCCTGGAAATTATCGGCGCGGCACGCCAGGGCCGTGGCATTGATGGCGCCGGCCGAGGTGCCCACCAGGATGGGAAACGGGTTCTGACCCTGGGCGATTCCAGGATCAAGGCCGCGGCGCACGTCGCGCAACAAGGCGGCGACCGCCTTGAGCACGCCCACCTGATAGGCCGCACGCGCGCCGCCGCCCATGAGGATGAGGGCGGCGGGGGAAGTGCGAAGCCGCAGGCGATCGGGCTGGCGGTCGCTCATCTGCTCACGCGATCGGGTTCACGCGCAGCCAACCCATGGCGTGTGCGTATCTGCAAGCGACTGCCCAAGCAACGGCCTGCATGGCGGCGACTCGGTGAACGCGGGTTGCAAGTCAACGAGGCGAGTTGGCTTCGACGACGACCAGCGCCGCCATATTGACAATGCGCCGCACGGTGGCCGAGGGCGTGAGGATGTGCACCGGCCGCGCTGCCCCCAGCAGGATGGGGCCTATGGCGACATTGTTGCCCGAGATGGTCTTGAGCAGGTTGTAGCTGATATTGGCGGCATCAATACCGGGGCATACCAGCAGGTTGGCGTCGCCCTTGAGCGTAGAGCGGGGCATGATGGCCTTGCGCAGGTCCGCGTCGACCGCGCAATCGGCGTGCATTTCGCCGTCGATCTCCAGCGCTGGCGCGGCGGCGCGCACCAGCGCGAGGGCTTCGCGCATCTTCACGGCCGAAGGGACGCCACTGGTGCCGAAATTCGAATGCGAGAGCAGCGCAACGCGCGGCGAGATACCCATGCGGCGCATTTCGTCCGCGGCGTTGATCGTGATCTCGGCAATCTCCTCGGCCGATGGGTCGACATTGACATGAGTGTCGACGAGCGCAACCTGGCGGCCGGGGAGCATCAGCAGATTCATGGCGGCGTAGACCTTGGCGCCCGGCCGTCGGCCCAGCACCTGGTCGATG
>CAIQGU010000396.1 GCA_903871435.1 uncultured Burkholderiales bacterium
CCAGGAGCTTGTCGCGGGTATCCCCGTCGGCGGTGGTGGCCAGCAGGTTCTGCACCGCGTCGGCGAACGACTGTATGTCGCGTCCCAGTGCCTGGGTCTCTTCGCCGCGCGCCGACTGGCTGGAGATGACGAGGTTGGCATTCTTGGTGATGCGCTGGTGCAGCGAGACCAGTTGCTCCGCCGCCGCTACCTCGCGCGGACTACCACCGCGCCGCAGGCGGTCACCGGCGATGCTTTCCGTGAGCTCGCCCAGGCGCGGTCCGCTCTGGTTGATACGCCGAGCGATCTCGCCGAAACCCACGAGGGCGTTACGGCTCGAGCCGATCACCGATGCCGCCGCAAAGGTGGTCTGCCAGCGGGTCTTGAGAGTCTGCAGGAAGGGCGCGATCTGCGCGCTCGTTGCCGCCATGCCGCTTGCCGGGTCGCCGTTCTCCAGCAGCGTGAGGTCGGCATTGACCTGGTCGCGGCTGTCGATCATTTCATCGAGCTGGTCGGGTTCGCCCTGCACCGCATCGGCAGCCGCCTTGGCAAGGCGTTGCGTGTGCATGAGCACGTCGCCTATCAAGGCCACCTGGCGCTCTTCCGATGCCGCATTGCGGGCCGACAACCACACCGCCACGGCCGCGCAGGCAAAGAAGAACAGGCCCAATGCCACGAGCGCGCGCGCCAGCTGGCTTTGCCGAGCTCCGGCAGCGGCAACTTCCTGGGTTCCCGGCGCCTCGAGGTTCCCGGCCGCGTCGATGCGCTGCGTGGCGGGCACGTCGGTATAACGCTCCCCGGAGGAGGCTGAGTCGTTGCCGGCCTTGCCGCTGAACATTCCAAAATCAAGCGCCATCGTCACTCCGGCAATGGATCGCGCGGCAGAGCTTCCTGCCGGTTCTCGTTGATGGGGTCATATTCTTCAACGTGCTCCGTCCGTTTGCGTCTAGGCGCCGATGCTGACGAAGTCGTCAAAGCCGATCAAGCCCTGCAGGTCGATCTCAACCAGCCGCGAGCCGTCGTTGTCGCGGAATGCGCGTGCCTCCCAGGGGCGGCTCGGGTCATTCAGGGGGCCCAGCGGTTCCAGGTCCTTGATATTGCGCAGCCCGAAGGCGCGCGTGATCAGCAGGCCGACGTTGAACTTGAGATCCTCGTTGAACACGACCAGCTGCTGCGCCTCCTCCGGCGCTATGGGCGCCCCGCCGGCCAGTTGCATGAGATCGATGACGCCGATCAGGCGGCCGCGCACATTGGCCAGTCCGAGGTACCACGGCTTGGTCCAGGGCACGGGCGATATGGGCGGCGCGGCGACGATCTCGCCCGCCTTGTTCATGTCCAGCAGGAAAGAATCGGCGCCGATGCGCACGGCCAAGCGCGCCGGCTCGCTGAGCGGACCCGGCGCGGCCTCGAGGCGCGCTGCCAACTGCGCTGAAAACTCCTTCAGCCGGCCCGCTTTTCTGCTTTCGTCCAATCCCGATCCTGTCGTCGTTTCGTTGCGTGAGTTCATGGCACTGCGCGGTTCCCGGCGGCCCTCTATCAAGCCCGTGCCATGCTGTCCAGGCAGTGCCCGGCTCAGCCCAGCGCCGCAATCTTGCCGAGCAGTTCCTCGGCCTTGACGGGCTTGGTGACATAATCACGGGCGCCCTGGCGCAGCCCCCAGATGCGGTCGGTCTGCTGGTTCTTGCTGGTGCACATGATCACCGGGATGTGCTGCGTCACCGGGTCCTTGGAGAGCTGGCGCGTGAACTGAAAGCCATTTTGTCCCGGCATCACCACGTCCATGAGGATGAGGTCGGGCAGCCCGCCCTGCAGCTTGGCCAGCGCCTCGTCCGCGCTTTCCACCGCCGTAACCGCAAACCCGTGCTTGGACAGCAACTCATTGAGGAAATACCGCTCGGTAGGCGAGTCATCAACAATGAGGATCTTCTTTATGGCCATTTGAAGGACTCCGTCCTCCGTAGCCGAGCCCTTGACGCCGGCCCGTCCGGCGTAAAGGGCAACGGCGAAGGAGGATCAATTCATCGAGTGCTGCCGCACGACGGTGAGCAGGCTGTCTTTGGTAAAGGGC
>CAIQGU010000397.1 GCA_903871435.1 uncultured Burkholderiales bacterium
CACCGGATTCGGAACCCTGAGCATGGCCAATTGCGGGCCTGACACGAACGGCTCGCAGTTCTTCGTATGCACCGCGCCGACTCCGTGGCTAGATGGGGTCCACGTCGTGTTTGGCAAGCTGGTAAGGGCGGAGCCGCATATGAGCATGAGTGATCCGATTGCCGACATGCTGACGCGTATTCGTAACGCGCAGCGCGTCCAGAAACCCGAAGTGGCCATGCCGTCTTCGAAGCTCAAGGTTGCCATCGCGGAAGTACTCCGCGAAGAAGGCTACATCGAGGGCTTCCAGGTGGCAGGAACCGCGACGGCCGATGCCAAGCCTGGCGTCCATACCGAACTGCGCATCGGCCTGAAGTACTACGCAGGACGACCGGTCATCGAGCGCCTCGAGCGCGTTTCCCGGCCTGGCCTGCGCATCTATCGCGGCCGCAACGATCTGCCCCAGGTTATGAACGGACTTGGAGTGGCCATCGTATCGACGCCCCAGGGGCTCATGACCGACCGCAAGGCCCGTACCCAGGGCGTCGGCGGCGAGATCCTCTGCTACGTAGCCTGATCCGGGGACCGACATGTCACGAGTAGCACGTATTCCGGTCACGCTGGCCAAGGGCGTTGAAGCCCAGGTCGGCCCCGACCAGATAGTCATCAAGGGCCCGCAGGGCACCCTCAAGCAGGCGCTTACCGGCCTGGTAAATGTCACCGTCGCCGAAGGCAAGATCAGCTTTGCCGTCGCCAACGAATCGCGCGAAGCCAAGGCCATGAGCGGCACCCTGCGGGCGCTGGTAGCCGGCATGGTCGAGGGCGTGAGCAAGGGTTTCGAGCGCCGCCTGACGCTGGTCGGCGTGGGCTACCGCGCGCAGGCCCAGGGCGACAAGATCAATCTTTCGCTGGGTTTTTCGCACCCGGTGGAACACCACATGCCGGCTGGCGTTAAGGTCGAGACGCCCACCCAGACGGAAATCGTCATCAAGGGCGCCGACAAGCAGCGCGTGGGACAGATCGCCGCTGAAATCCGTGCCTACCGTCCGCCGGAACCCTACAAGGGCAAGGGCGTGCGTTACGCGAATGAAACCGTGGTCTTGAAAGAGACCAAGAAGAAGTGAACCTTTCGAGCCCAACGTCATGATCAGCAAGAAACAATCACGACTTCGCCGTGCCCGCGCCACTCGCGCACGTATCGAACTCAACCGCGCACACCGCCTGACGGTGCACCGCTCCAACCTGCACATCTACGCGGCGGTCATTTCGCCCGAAGGCGATCGGGTACTGGTGTCGGCCTCCACCCTCGAGCAGGAAGTGCGCAACGAACTCACCGGATCCAAGGGCAATGGCGGCAATGTCGCCGCCGCCAAGCTGATCGGCGCCCGTATCGCCCGCAAGGCAGTAGCTGCCGGCATCGAGACGGTTGCCTTCGATCGTTCCGGAAACCGTTACCACGGCCGCATCAAGGCGCTGGCGGATGCCGCGCGTGAAGCTGGCCTGAAGCTCTAGGAGCACCAAAGATGGCGCGTATTCAACCCAAGAATCTCGGCGAGGCCCGCGACGACGGCATGCGCGAGAAGATGATCGCGGTCAACCGGGTCACGAAGGTGGTCAAGGGTGGCCGGATTCTCGCTTTTGCCGCACTCACCGTGGTGGGTGACGGCGACGGCCGCATCGGCATGGGCAAGGGCAAGGCGCGCGAAGTGCCGGTTGCCGTGCAAAAAGCCATGGAACGCGCCCGCCGCGGCCTGGGTCGCATCCCGCTGCGCAACGGCACCGTCCAGCACACCGTCTACGCCAAGCACGGCGCTGCCAAGGTCATGCTGGCGCCGGCGGCGGAGGGTGCCGGCATCATCGCCGGCGGCCCGCTGCGTGCCATTTTCGATGTGATGGGCGTGCACAACGTGGTTGCCAAGTCGCACGGCTCCACCAATCCGTACAACATGGTCCGTGCCACGATCAAGGCGCTGGAAAAGCTGCGCACCCCCGCCGAAATTGCCGCTAAGCGCGGCAAGACGGTAGAAGAAATCCTGGGCTGAAACCATGACTGCCACTGCAAAGACCGCCCCTGGCAAGACCGTGAAGGTCACGCTCGTCAAGAGCGTCGCCGGCACGAAGTCGGACCATCGTGCCACCGTCATCGGACTCGGCCTGGGCCGCATCAACAGTTCCAGCGTCCTGGAAGACACGCCTTCCGTGCGCGGCATGATCAACAAGGTTTCCTACCTCCTGCGGGTAGGCTGATAACGGAATCGGAAAACGGCTATGCGTCTTAACACCATCAAGTCTGCACCGGGCGCCAAGAGCGCGCGTCACCGCGTGGGCCGCGGCATCGGCAGCGGCTGGGGCAAGACCGCCGGCCGCGGGCACAAGGGCCAAAAGTCCCGTTCCGGCGGCTTCCACAAGGTTGGCTTCGAGGGCGGCCAGATGCCCCTGCAGCGTCGCCTGCCCAAGCGCGGTTTTACCTCGCTTACGCGCCGCTACATCGCCACCGTGCGCCTCCACGACCTGCAGCACCTGGGCGTCGACGAAGTCGATCTGCTCACGCTGATCCACGCCGGCATCGTCCCCACGCTGACGCAGGGCGCCCGCATCGTCAATACCGGCGCGCTTTCCCGCGCGGTCAAGGTGCGCGGCATCGGCACTACGCCCGGCGCGCGCGCTGCCATTGAAGCCGCTGGCGGCTCGGTGGCCGAATAAACCGCGCAACTGCGCAATAACCAGAGACGGAACCGGAAACCAACGTGGCTACGCAGCAGGGCAATCTGGCCAACAGCGGCAAGTACACCGACCTCAAGCGCCGGGCGATCTTCCTCGTCCTCGCGCTGGTGGTGTATCGCCTGGGAACGCACATTCCCGTGCCGCTCATCGACCCTGACCAGTTCCGCCAGGCCTTCGCGTCGCAGCAGGCCGGCATCCTGGGTCTGCTCAACATGTTCTCGGGCGGGGCTTTGTCGCGCTTCTCGATCTTCTCCATCGGGATCATGCCGTACATTTCGGCGTCGATCATCATGCAGATGCTGACCTACGTGCTGCCTTCGCTCGAAGCGCTGCGCAAGGAAGGCGAGTCCGGCCGCCGCAAGGTTACCCAGTACACCCGCTACGCCACCGTTGCCCTGGCCACGGTGCAGTCCTACCTGGCCATCCTGGCGATTGAATCCGTTCCCAACCTGGCCATCGAACCGGGTCTGCTGTTCCGCTTCATCGGCGTCGTGTCGCTGGTCACGGGGTGCATGTTCCTCATGTGGCTGGGCGAGCAGATCACCGAGCGCGGCCTGGGCAATGGGATTTCCATCGTTATTTTCTCCGGCATCGTCGCGGGCCTGCCCAGTGCCATGGCGCGGCTGTTCGAACTCGTCAGCAATGGCGCCCTGCCGTACCTCGCCTTCTTCGTCATCGCCCTGCTGGTCGTCGGCGTGACCGGCGCAGTCGTGTTCGTCGAGCGTGGCCAGCGGCGCATCCTGGTCAATTACGCCAAGCGCCAGGTGGGCAACAAGGTGTACGGCGGCCAGAGCTCCTACCTGCCGCTCAAGCTCAACATGTCCGGCGTCATTCCGCCTATCTTCGCCTCGTCCATCGTGCTGTTTCCGGCCACGATCGCGGGCTGGTTTACCGGCGGCGACGGCACGCGCTGGATACGCGATCTGGCGGCGTCGCTCGCCCACGGACAGCCGCTGTATCTCATCCTGTATGCATCGCTCATCGTCTTCTTCTGCTTCTTCTACACGGCGCTCGTGTTCAACAGCAAGGAGCAGGCGGACAACCTCAAGAAGAGCGGTGCGTTTGTCCCCGGCATCCGTCCCGGCGAGCAGACCGCTCGCTATATCGACAAGATCTTGCTGCGCCTGACGCTGGCCGGCGCCATCTACATCACGGGCGTGTGCCTTGTTCCGGAATTCCTGTATCTGCGCTGGTCCGTACCGTTCTATTTCGGCGGAACGTCCCTGTTGATCGTCGTGGTCGTCACGATGGACTTCATGGCACAGGTACAGGCCTACCTCATGACACACCAGTATGAGTCGTTGCTCAAGAAGGCCAACTTCCGGGGCGGCACACCTGGGATGACACGGTAGCGATGGCGCGAGACGACGTTATCCAGATGCAGGGGGAGATCACCGAGAATCTCCCGAACGCGACATTCCGCGTGAAGCTCGAGAACGGCCATGTCGTGCTCGGGCATATATCGGGCAAGATGCGCATGCACTACATCCGCATCCTGCCGGGCGACAAGGTAACGGTGGAACTCACGCCGTACGACCTGTCCCGGGCCAGGATCGTTTTCCGCGCCAAGTAGGCGCAGGTTGGGAGCAAGACATGAAAGTAATGGCGTCGGTAAAGAAAATGTGCCGCAAGTGCAAGGTCATCAAGCGCAAGCGGGTGGTGCGGGTGATCTGCAGCGATCCGCGTCATAAGCAGCGCCAAGGGTAGTCAGTCTACTAACGAGACCCTCACCCCCGCCCCTCTCCCGAGGGGAGAGGGGAGATTAGAGAGAAAGATTCAAAGATATGGCACGTATAGCCGGTATCAATATCCCGCCCCACCAGCACGCCGAGATCGGCCTGACAGCCATCTATGGCATTGGCCGCGCGCGCTCGCGCGCCATCCTGGACGCTGTCAAGGTGGCGTACAGCCGCAAGGTCAAGGAACTCACGGACGCTGAACTCGAGCGCATTCGCGAAGCCGTTGGCCGTTTTACGGTTGAGGGCGACCTGCGCCGCGAAATCCAGCTCTCGATCAAGCGTCTCATCGACCTGAGCTGCTACCGCGGGTTGCGCCATCGCCGCGGACTGCCGGTGCGCGGACAGCGCACGCGCACCAATGCCCGTACCCGCAAGGGTCCGCGCAAGGCCGGCGTATCGCTCAAGAAGGGCTGATCGGCGCCGACCGCGCCCGCCGCTCCTTGCAAAGAACCGCCGCACACAACCGAATCAGCTGAAATCCGAGGCACCAAAGCATGGCAACCAGAGCACCGACTCCGCAGCAACTTGCCGCACAACGCGCGCGCAAGAAGGTCAAGAAGAACGTCGCGGAGGGCATCGCCCATATTCATGCTTCGTTCAACAACACCATCATCACCATCACGGATCGCCAGGGTAATGCGCTTTCCTGGGCTACCAGTGGCGGCGCCGGCTTCAAGGGCTCGCGCAAGTCCACGCCGTTCGCGGCGCAGGTGGCTGCAGAAGCGGCAGGGCGGGCAGCGCTGGAGTGTGGTGTCAAGAACCTCGAAGTGCGGATCAAGGGCCCTGGTCCTGGCCGCGAGTCCTCGGTGCGTGCCCTTAACGCCTGTGGGTTCCGCATTGCTTCCATCCAGGACATCACGCCGGTTCCCCACAACGGTTGCCGTGCACCCAAGCGCCGCCGTGTCTGATCCGCGCCGCTACGAAGAATCTCCAATGGGATTCGACAACCTCATAACGACGCCAATTCTGGCTCTTACGGCTTAATAGGAAATCGACATGGCTCGCTACACCGGAGCAAAGCTCAAGTTATCGCGACGCGAAGGCACCGACCTCTTCCTCAAGAGCGCGCGCCGCACCCTGGACTCGAAATGCAAGGCCGACAGCAAGCCGGGCCAGCACGGCCGCATGTCCGGCTCGCGCACTTCCGACTACGGCGTGCAGCTGCGCGAGAAGCAGAAGGTCAAGCGCACCTACGGCGTGCTGGAGCGGCAGTTCCGCCGCTACTTCGCCGAAGCCGAGCGCCGTCGCGGCAACACCGGCGCCAACCTCATTGCCATTCTCGAGTCGCGCCTGGACAACGTCGTCTATCGCATGGGCTTTGGCTCGACCCGCGCCGAGGCACGCCAGCTGGTGTCGCACTGCGCCATCGAAGTCAATGGCAAGGTGGTCAACATCTCCTCCATGCTGCTCGACGCCGGCGACCAGATCTCCGTGCGCGAAGCAGCGAAGAAGCAGACCCGCGTGACCGACGCCCTGCAACTGGCAGGCCAGAGCGGTTTCCCTTCGTGGGTTGACGTGGATACGACCAAACTGGTTGGCAAGTTCAAGGCGGTTCCCGACCGCTCCGAAGTGGCCCAGGACATCAACGAGTCGCTGGTCGTCGAACTCTATTCGCGCTAGCCCGCCTTCGCGCTGCGCGCTTCGGCGGGCTGGGGCCCCTGGGGCGCGATGCGCGGTACCAAATCCCCCGGGG
>CAIQGU010000398.1 GCA_903871435.1 uncultured Burkholderiales bacterium
GGCATGAAAGAGCGTGGCAAGGGTGGCCGCACGAAGGGAATCAAGATAAAGGCGACCGACGCGCAGACAATCCAAGACCTGATCGTGCAAAACGTCGAGATCGGCTCGACGCTGCACACGCTCGATTTTGCGCAGATCTTCCAGAAACTCGCCGATCTGCAGGGGCCCCAGCCGGCAGCGCTCAACATCGCCGCCGTGCTGATCGTGGCAAGCGCGGCGCTCAAGTCGGCCCAGTTTCCCCTGCACGGCTGGCTCACCCAGGTCATGGAGGCGCCCACGCCGGTATCCGCCCTGCTGCACGCAGGCATCGTCAACGCCGGCGCCTTCCTGGTCATCCGCATGAGCCCGATCATGTCGCACTCGGAGCTGGCACTGGGCCTGCTGGCGCTTGTAGGTTTGGTGACACTGACGCTGGGCTCTTTGGTGATGCTGACACAGACCAGCATCAAGGTGTCGCTGGCCTGGTCCACGACGGCACAGATGGGTTTCATGCTGCTCGAATGCGGCCTGGGTCTCTACAGCCTGGCAATGCTGCACCTCGTGGCGCACTCGCTGTACAAGGCGCATGCCTTCCTTGCCTCCGGAAGCGGCGTGGACGCGTTTCGGGCGCCCGCCTTGGCCTCCGGGTCTGCGGGCTTTCATCCGGGCCGGATTTTTGCAGCGCTGCTGACCGGCGGCCTCGTCGCCGCCGTCGTCGGCGCGGCGTTTGGCATTACGGCCCGGGAGCAGCCGGCATTGCTCGCTGGCGGCGCCATTGTAGGCATCGCCGCAGGCCAGTTGATGCTGCAGACCGCCAATGTCATGCGTGGCGGCGCGTTGCTCGCCCGTGGCCTGATCCTGGTCGTCGCTATCCCGGTTGCCTATTTTTCCCTGCATGCGCTTTTTGAAGCAACCGTGCGGGCCAGCGTGGTTCCGGTGCAGGCCACCGCAGGGCCGTTTCAATATGGACTCGCCGCGGCGATCGTCGGCATTTTCCTGGCTTTGCTGACCCTCCAGGAGCTGCTCAAGCACGCTCCGCAGAGGGTGGGATATGCGCTTTACCTGCACCTGTACAACGGCCTGTACATCGACGTCTACATCACGCGCCTGCTGCAGCGCGTATGGCCCACCCAGATGCCCGGTCCCGACAGTCCGCCCGCCCCATTTGCCACGGCACCCAGCCACGGAGCGCAATCATGAACCTGAACGACGCCACCACCGTAAAAGACACGGTCGCGCCTGCGGGGGCCACGAATGCCGGTCCCGCCACGTTGAATCCGGCGACCACGGGTGCAGCCACGCACACCGCCGTCGACCCGCAGGAGCTGAACCGGCGCATCGATGCCGCGTGCGGACGCATTGCGCCCTTGTGGCCGCTCAAGCACTTTGTCGCCGTCAACCCTTACTTTGGCTTGGCCGACCAGACTTTTCAGGCGGCTTCCGACACCCTGGCGCGCATTACCGGCAACAGCCTTTACATGCCGCGCGAATTTTTTCGCGAGCAACTGGCCGTTGGCCGCATCAGCGACGAGGACCTGCAGCAGGCCATCCATCGGTGCGGCAGCAGCCAGAGCGTCGAGAGCGTACGCCGCACCCTCACGGTTGAAGCGCCGCGGCCCAAGCTTGGCATGGCCTCGGTGAGCGAGGTACTGGAGCGCGTCGAGGGCGGACTGTGGTCGAGCTTTGTAACGGAGCGCATCAGCCTGCACTGCGCCGCC
>CAIQGU010000399.1 GCA_903871435.1 uncultured Burkholderiales bacterium
AAGGTTGCCTTTTTGAGCCGGCTCTTGCGGATGGCGTCGAGCACCGGGAAACAGGCCATGGTCTTGAGGCCCACGGCGTTGTTGTAGCGGTCGATCTGGTCGGTGGCATCGCTGCGGTTGGCGATCACGCCGCCGATGCGCACCTTGTAGTTCTTCGATTTGGCCTGGATGGCGCCCAGGATGCGGTTCATGGCGAAGATCGAGTCAAAATCGTTGGCCGTCACGATCAGCGCCCGGTCGGCGTGCTGCAGCGGGGCGGCGAACCCGCCGCAGACCACGTCGCCCAGCACGTCGAAGATGACCACGTCGGTGTCGTCGAGCAGGTGGTGCTCCTTGAGCAGCTTTACCGTCTGGCCGACAACGTAACCGCCACAGCCCGTGCCGGCCGGCGGCCCGCCCGCTTCCACGCACATCACGCCGTTGTAGCCCGGGAATACGAAGTCCTCGGTGCGCAGCTCTTCCGGGTGGAAGTCCACCGTCTCGAGGATGTCGATCACCGTGGGCACGAGGCGCTTGGTAAGCGTAAAGGTGGAGTCGTGCTTGGGGTCGCAGCCGATCTGCAGCACCCGCTTGCCCAGCTTGGAAAATGCCACCGAGAGGTTCGAGGACGTCGTGCTCTTGCCGATGCCCCCCTTGCCATACACCGCGAACACCTTGGCGGTGCCGATGTTGACGTTGGGATCGAGCGCAACCTGCAGGCTGCCCTCGCCGTCGGGGCGCTTGGGCAGGCTGCGCCGCAGTTCGGAGATGGGCACGGAGGTGATTTCGTTCATGGTATTGCCTTTTTTCTGTTTCAGCGGCCGAAGTGGGCTTTTGCTTCGTACAACGTCTCTACCGTAATGCTCGCAACGCCGCGCTCGGCGGCGAAGCGTTCCGTATTGCGCCGGGCCTTGCCCCGCACGAAGAAGGGAATCTTGCGCAGTTCGCGTTCGCCCTCGGGCGTCCAGCCGGCGGCGATCTCCTGCGCCTTGGCCTGCTCGGTGGCAGCCGCGACCGGCGCGGACACCGCCAGCGTTGCGGCTCCAGTCTCGGCGGTCTGGGCCATGGTGGGTTCAACGGCTTGCGCTGCAGCTTGTGCTGCGGCCTGTGCAGGTTCGGCCACGCGTTCGGCATTGGCCGCCGGGCGGCCGGTGGCCGGCAGGTGCGATGCTGGCGCGTCGTCGTGGAACTCGAAGTCGTCGCGGAACATCTGCAGCAGATGCTCCTCCAGACCCATCATCAGCGGCTGCACCCACGAGTCGAAGAGCACGTTGGCGCCCTCGAAGCCCATCACCGGGCTGTAGCGCGCCGGCACGTCCTGCACATGCATGGGGGTCGAGATCACCGCGCACGGGATACCCATGCGCTTGGCGATGTGCCGTTCCATCTGCGTGCCCAGCACGAGTTCCGGATTGGCGGCGGCCACGGCCTCTTCCACTTCCAGGTAATCGTCGCTGATCACCGCTTCTATGCCCAGCTTGGTGGCCGCATCGCGCACATCGCGGGCGCGCTCGCGGCTGTAGGTGCCCAGGCCCACCACTTCAAAGCCCATGGTTTCGGTGGCGACGCGCGCCGCCGCCAGGGCGTGGGTGGCATCGCCGAAGATGAAGACGCGCTTGCCCGTGAGGTAGGTGGAGTCGACCGAACGG
>CAIQGU010000400.1 GCA_903871435.1 uncultured Burkholderiales bacterium
TCATGCGCGAGTTGCTGCGCCACCCAGCGGTCGCGACCGCGGCTTCCCACTTTGCACTCAGCCAGATCAAGTACACCACTGCAGTGCCGGTTTAATATGCGCGGATCCGCGGCAAGCGGCCACTCGTGAGCCCGCCAAATTCAATATGAGGACGCCATGAATTCCACCCGCGATTTCCGCCAGCGCCGGCAACTTGCGCAGTTCATGGCCGCCACCGCCGTCGGCCTGCAGGTCCCCTCCTTGGGCCACGCCGCCACGTCCACCGCAGCTCCGGGCACCACCGGCGCAAAGGCGCAGTTCGACGCCGACCTTGCCGCCTTCGCCGACGAAATCGTCCGGCTGACGCCAGAAACGGCCACCTCGCTCGGCATCGATAAAGGCGACTATGCCCCTCTCAAGGGGCGGCTCGCCGATGTCTCCGTGGCCGGTGACGCCACCTGGGCGAGCGAAGTGGCAGCCATCCGCAAGCGCCTCACCGCCATCGATCCCGCCCAGTTGAGCCCAACGGATCAGATCCGCCACGGCGCCGTGCTCTTTGCCGCCGACCGCGGCGTCGAAGGCACGGCTTTCCGCTACGGCGCCAGCGCGGCCGGTGGCCTTTTCGGCGGCGCTTCGCCCTACGTCGTCAGCCAGCAAGGCGGCGCGGTGACGCAGGTGCCCGAGTTCCTCAACTCGCAGCACCAGATCAACAACAGCGACGACGCCGAGGCGTATCTCGCGCGGGTCAAGGCCTTCGCGCGGCAGATCGACCAGGAAAACGAACGCATTCGCATCGACGCTGGCAACGCCGTAGCGCCGCCGGCTTTCATAGCGGAAAAAGCGCTGCGCCAGCTCAAGGGTTTCCGCGGCGTTGCCGCTGCGAGCCAACCGCTGGTGTCCTCGCTCGCCGACCGCGCGGCCAAGGCCAAGGTCAATGGCGACTGGGCGGCGCGTTGCAGCCAGATCGTCGAGCGCGAGGTCTACCCCGCGCTCGACCGCCAGATCGCCGCCTTCGAAGCCGCCACCGCCAAGACCGCGCCCGGCGCCGGCGTGCAACGCCTGCCCGACGGCGACGCCTACTACCAATGGGCGCTGCGGCTGGGAACCACCACCATGCGCACGGCCGAAGAGGTGCACGCCCTGGGCCTGGAACAAAATGCCCAGATCAAGGCGCGCATGGATACCTTGCTCAAGAAGCAGGGCATGAGCCAGGGATCGGTGGGCGAGCGCCTGCAGGCCCTCAACAGCGATCCGCGCTTCCTGTTTGCCAACGACGACGCCGGGCGCACCGCGCTCATCGCGTACCTGAACACCTGCGTGGACCGCGTGCGGCCGCTGCTGGGGCAACTGTCGCACCTGGGCCTGCGCGCCGACCTGGTGGTCAAGCGCGTGCCGGCCGACATCGAAGAAGGTGCGCCGCTTGGCTACATGAACTTTGCGGCACTCGACGGCAGCCGTCCGGCCATCTACTACGTGAACCTCAAGTCAACGTCGCTGTGGCCCAAGTACCAGTTGCAGACCCTCACGGCGCACGAAGGCGTTCCCGGCCATACGTGGCAGGGCGCCTATCTGGCGGAGCATCATGCCGAGCTCCCGCTGATTTCCTCCGTCCTGGCCTTTAACGCTTTCGTGGAAGGTTGGGCGCTCTACGCCGAACAGCTCGTCGACGAATACGGGATTTACCGCGACGACCCCTTTGGACAACTGGGCTACCTGCAGGCGCAACAGTTCCGCGCCTGCCGGCTGGTCGTCGATACCGGCCTGCACGCCAAGGGCTGGTCGCGCGACAAGAGCATCCAGTTCCTGGTGGAGGAAACCGGCCGGGGCGTAGGTCCCATGACCAGCGAAACGGACCGCTACTGCGTATCCCCCGGGCAGGCCTGTGGCTACAAGATGGGCCACAACGAGATCCTGCGGCTGCGCGAGCAAGCCAAGGCGGCACTGGGACCGAAGTTCCAGGTGGCGGAATACAACGACATGCTGGTCAAGACGGGTGGCGTGCCGCTGACCGTCTTGGCGACGGCAGTCGATGCGTGGGTGGCACGTACGCGCGCCGCCTGAAGTTGCGAATCCTTGCAGAGGAGGAAATCTTCATGAAACGTCTTGGCGCCATTTCCCTGAGCTTTGCGGTGATCAGTGCCGCGCTGTGCATCGGCGGTACCGTTGCGCCGGCTTCTGCCGGAGCCGCACCCGCTGAAGCCTCAAGCTACCCCGATACCGACAGCGCCTCGGCCGACATCGCCACCGCAATTCAGCGGGCCGCAAAACTGGATCGGCGCGTGCTGGTGGATTTTGGCGCCAACTGGTGCGGTGACTGCAAGGTGCTGGACGCCAATTTTCATCGGCCCGACAATCTTGCACTCTTGCGCGAGCATTACGTCGTGGTTCACGTGAACGTCGGCGAGAAGGGCATCGATCACAATGAAGACCTGGCGGATCGCTATGGCGTACCTCTGAAAAAAGGCATACCGGCACTCGCGGTGCTGGATAAACAGGGACACGTCATCTACAGCCAGAAGAACGGTGAGTTCGAATCGATGAATCGCGTGGATCCCGAATCGGTGCATCAGTTCCTGCTGCAGTGGGCCAACTAGCGAGACAGAATCCCATTGGCAGGGCCAGCTTGCAAGAAAGGCTGCGTCACACTTGACATTACGGCTCAGCCAGACCCACAGGCGCTCGTTGCAAACCCTGTTCGCCGCCGGACTGTTGTTTGGTTCGGCAACTTCAAGCGCCGACATGTATTCGTGTCTTGATGCAACGGGAAAGCCGCTCCTTCAAAACTCCACGCAGGGATGCGTGTCCAACACCTGCGTCACCAAGCCCAATGGCGCGAAGGAATGCGCGGAGACCAAGGAGGAACGCCTCAAACGCGAGGAAGATGAGAAGCGCGACAAGGAATGCCAGGAAAAGCGCCACCGATCCATGCTGCAGGAATGGGCTTTATTGGACAAATTCAGCAAGCGCAAAGACATCGACGACCAGCGCGATAGGGAACTATCAAAGATCGTCCAGGCGCTGGGTTTTGAAGGCGATATCGGCGCTCAGTTCGCTGGGCATTGGATGTTTGGGGCGGTAGAAGTCCGCTTCCAAATTGAGCCGTTGAAGCGTTACGCGCGTGCTGTCTTGCGCCCTGTTAGCCTCGTTCAGCGCCTGGGCGTTCTTTGATAGTTCCCTATCGCGCTGGTCGTCGATGTCTTTGCGCTTGCTGAATTTGTCCAATAAAGCCCA
>CAIQGU010000401.1 GCA_903871435.1 uncultured Burkholderiales bacterium
GCGGGCCCCTGGTGGCCAGCGCCATGGGCAAGGTCATGGCCCTGCTCAAGCCGCGCCTGGCGGGCCGTGCCGACATGTCCAAGGTATCGGGACTGGTCAAGGCGCGCATCAGCGCCTAGGGCGGTCCTAAATACCCTGGCCCCTCTCCCGCAAGCGAACGGGGGGATTTACCCGCAGGGAAACACTGTGGCAGGCGGATAATAGTCAGCGTGATCCCCCAGGGCTTTATTCTCGATCTGCTGGCGCGTGTCGACATCGTGGATGTGGTCGGCCGCTACGTCACGCTCAAAAAGGGCGGCCAGAACTACCTGGGGCTGTGCCCCTTTCACGGCGAAAAATCGCCGTCGTTCACGGTCAGCCCCACCAAGCAGTTCTTCCATTGTTTCGGCTGCGGCGCGCATGGCTCGGCGGTGGGTTTTCTCATGGACCACCGGGGCATGGGCTACGTGGAAGCCATCCAGGAACTGGCGCAGTCGGCCGGGCTTACCGTGCCCCAGGAAACCGCTGGCGCGGGCCCCGATGCAGCCAAGACGCGCGGCCTGGCGGAAGTTCTCCAGACGGCCGCCGATTTCTACCGCCGCCAGTTGAAGGATGCGCCGGTCGCCATCGACTACCTCAAGGGCCGCGGCCTGACCGGGGCTACCGCCGCGCGCTACGCCCTGGGCTATGCCCCGGACACCTGGCAGGGTCTCAAGGCCGCTTTCGACAACTACAACGATGCGCGGCTGGCCGATGCCGGCCTGGTGATCACCGGCGAGGAAAACAAGCGCTACGACCGCTTTCGCGGCCGCATCATGTATCCCATCCGCAACCGGCGTGGCAGCGTCATCGGATTTGGTGCGCGGGTGCTGGACGGCTCCGAACCCAAGTACCTCAATTCGCCCGAGACCGCGCTCTATCACAAGGGGCAGGAGCTATACGGGCTTTACGAAGCCCAGGAATCGATACGCAAGCGCGGCCGCGCCATCGTCTGCGAGGGCTACATGGATGTCATCCAGCTTGCCCAGGCAGGGTTTGGCGAGTCGGTGGCGGCGCTGGGGACGGCGGTTACGGCCCACCATGTAACCGCGCTCTTTCGGCTCACGTCCCACGTCATTTTCTCCTTCGACGGCGACGCGGCAGGACGCAAGGCTGCGCGGCGCGCGCTGGAAGCAACGCTGCCCGTCATCGGGGACGACCGCCGTGCCAGTTTCGTGCTCCTGCCGCAGGGCGAGGACCCCGACAGCCTGATCCAGAACCATGGCGCCGCGGCCTTCGAATCGGAGATTGCCCGGGCCCTGAGCCTGTCCCAGTGGTTCCTGCGCTGTGTGGGCGAGGGGCGCGATCTGGAGCAGCCCGAGGACCGCGCGGCCATGGTCTCTGCGGCCAAGCCCTTGCTCGAATCCATGCCCACGGGGGCCTTGCGCATGCAGCTGGTGCGGGCGCTGGGCGAAGCCGCCCGCACGCCGGCACAGGACATCGAGACTCTGTTTGGCCTCACCCCCTGGCGGCGCCTGCCGCCCGCCCGGGACGATGCCGCCAAAAGCGGCCGGGCCAGCAAGCCGGTGGAGAGCCTCAAGCAGCGGCTCTTGCAGCGCCTGCTGGCCTTCCCGGGTCTGGCGCGAGAGTTCAATGCCCAGATCGCGGCGTTGGCGGTGGATGGCGATGCCGACCTGGATCGCCAGC
>CAIQGU010000402.1 GCA_903871435.1 uncultured Burkholderiales bacterium
ATCTTGAAGGTCTTCTTTTCGGTCATATTCCTTCCTTGTCATCGACGATGTCAAATGGCACGCCACGTTCCTTCAGCACCCGTTCGACTTGGGCAAAGAAATCGCTGATCAGTCCTTCGGCATCCCGGAAGGCATAGGGTCGCCCTTCGTCATTCTCGGTCCTGTGCCAGTGATCCCGGGTCTGATCACGCCGCTTGAACCGTCCGCCGGCCGCCGGCACGTTGTGGGCGTTGTCAAAACCCACCAGGCGCCGCCCGTCGGGCCCATGCAGCGTGAACGAGTAGTCCAGTCCATGGGGTTTTTCCGCGGTTGCGGCGACCTTGACGATCTGGAACTTTAGCCAGTAGCCGCCCGCGTAGTGGTGCTTGCGCCCATGAAAATCGAGCAGGAATTCAAGTGTGGCGTCAGCACGCTGCCGGGTTGGCTTCTTGCTTGTCACTTATCTTATCCCTACAGGATATCTATACACCTGCCTGGAGCGGATCGTCAAGCGGGGCGCCGGCAAGCACGCGCCAGAAGTCGGCCGCGCGCACGCGGAAAGATCCACCGATACGCCGTGGCGCAGTCAGGAGTCCAACAAGCGGCAGTGCGCGCGTCTACGGGAATATTCCACATGCATGCCGCCAGAGATTGGTGGACGCTGTTGGGCATCAAGAATTAAGCCGCACCGACTACGCGCGTGCAGCGGCAACTCCAGCGGGCACGGCGCCCGATTCGAAATGTCGCACCGAACCGACATGTATAGACCTGACCCCATACCCATTTGGGGAACCACCGCCAAATCAGGCCCGATCCCATGGGATCCGCAACCGGCCTGACCCAGGCGAACGACTCTCCGGAATTTACAGAGCGGGTCAGACTGAGTTCGCCGCGGGTCCTTGTGCGGGTAGTCGTAGATCGTGTCGCCTCAGTCGTCCCCGCCCGCATGCCCCGGAAACAGCACCTCCGTGTAGCCAAATTTGGAAAAATCCTTCACCCGCATCGGGTAGAGAATGCCATCCAGGTGATCGCACTCGTGCTGCACCACGCGCGCATGAAAACCGTCGACCTCGCGCGTGAACGCCGTGCCCTGCGCATCAAAACCGGAATAACGCAGCCGCGCCACCCGCGGAACCACGCCGCGCAGTCCCGGGACGGAGAGGCAACCTTCCCAGCCCTCTTCCAGGTCGGTAGTAAGCGGTTCCAACACTGGATTGATGAGCACGGTGGGCGGCACTTCCGGTGCGTCCGGATAGCGGTCGAGCTTTTCAAAACCGAAGATGACCACGCGCAGCAGCACGCCGATCTGCGGCGCGGCCAGGCCCGCGCCGTCGGCGTCGTGCATGGTCTCGAACATATCCGTGATGAGCGCCTCGAGTTCCGGCGTATTGAACTCGGTCACCGGCTGGCTCACCTGCAGCAGCCGCGGGTCACCCATGCGCAGGATGGGCCGGATCATGGTTCTGCCACCACCGCCGCTTCGAGCACGCGCACCGCGCGAACCATGGTCTGCTGCAAGGTTGCGCCCAGCTGGCTGAGCTCCACCTGGTTCTTGCTGTCGCGCCGTCCGGCAGCATGGTTCACCACCACGCTGAGCGTTGCATAGTCCAGTCCGATTTCGCGCGCCAGCGTGGCCTCGGGCATGCCGGTCATGCCAATGATGTCGGCCCCGTCACGTTCCAGCCGGTCGACTTCCGCGGCGGTCTCCAACCGCGGGCCCTGCATGCAGGCGTAAACGGCGCCGTCAAGAACCGTCTCGCCGGCACGGCCGGCGCCCTGGAGCAAGCGCTGGCGCATGCGCTGCGTGTAGGGCAGCGTGAAGTCGATGTGCGTAACGGCGCTGGCGCCCCGTTCAACAAAGGTACTGGCGCGGCTGTGCGTGTAATCGAGGATCTGATGCGGCACGACCAGGGTGCCGGGCGCCAGGTCCGCGCGGATGCCGCCCACGCTGGCCACGGCGAAGATGCCCTCCACCCCCAACTCCTTCAAGGCCCAGATGTTGGCGCGGTAGTTGATCTCGTGGGGCGCAATGGTGTGGCCATAGCCGTGGCGCGCCACGAAAACGACCTCACGGCCGGCCAGTGTGCCAAACGTGATGGCGCCCGACGGTTCGCCGTAGGGCGTGCGCATGACCTGCCGCCGCGGCGACTGCAGCGCGGCCAGCTTGGCCAATCCACTGCCACCTATGATGCCGAACATCAAGTGCCTCCCGTCGGTTCGAGCAGGGCACGCAACCCTGCTTCATCCAGTACCGCTATGCCCAGTTCCTGCGCCTTGGCCAGTTTCGACCCGGCATCCGCGCCCGCCACCACATAGCGGGTTTTACGGGACACGGCCGAGCTCACCTTGCCGCCGGCCGCTTCGATCAACGCCGCCGCCTCGTCCCGGCTGAGCGTGGGCAGCGTGCCGGTGAGAACGAAGCTCACGCCGCCCAGCGCCTGCGAGCGGGCCACCGGCGCGGGCGCAGCGATCTGCAGTGTAGCGAGCAGCGCGTCCACTTCCGCCCGGTTGCGCGGATCATCCAGAAAATGCCGTATCGCCTGCGCCACGACGGGCCCCACGTCGGGAACTTGCAACAGTTCCGCCTCGGTTGCCGCAGCCAGCGCCGCATAACTGCCGAAGTGACGCGCAAGATCGCGCGCCGTGGTTTCACCAACGTGACGGATCCCCAGGGAGTAGAGGAATCGGTCCAGCGTCGTGGTTCGCGCCACAGCAATGGCCGCCAGCAGGTTGGCGGCCGACTTCTCACCCATCCGCTCCAACGCCAGCAGCGTAGGCAGATCCAGCCCAAAGATGCCGGCCGGGTGTGACACCAGGCCGGCGTCCACCAGCTGGTCGATGAGTTTCTCGCCCAGGCCATCGATATCGAGCGCGCGCCGGCCCGCAAAATGCAACAGGGCCTGCTTGCGTTGCGCGGGACAGATCAGGCCACCGCTGCAGCGCGCAATCACCTCGCCCTCGGCCCGCTCGATGGGCGAGCCACACACCGGACAGCGCGTGGGCATGACGAAATGCCCCGCGTCCGCCGGCCGCAAGTCCGGCACGCTGGCCAGCACCTCCGGTATCACGTCGCCGGCGCGACGCACCACCACGGTATCGCCGATCCGGATGTCCTTGCGGCGGATCTCATCCTCGTTGTGCAAGGTGGCGTTGCTCACCATGACGCCGCCCACTTCCACGGGCACCAGCCGCGCGACCGGTGTGATGGCGCCCGTTCGCCCCACCTGGACATCGATGCCCAGCACCCGGGTGCGCGCTTCGCTGGGCGGGAATTTGCGCGCCACCGCCCAGCGCGGCGCCCGCGCCACCGAACCCAGGCGGCGCTGCTGCAGGAACTCGTCGACCTTGAAGACCACGCCGTCGATTTCGTAGGGCAGGCTGTCACGCAGCGCGCCGATCGCGTCGTAAAACCCGCGCAAACCAGCGATCCCCTGAACGCGGGCGCGGTGTTCGCAGACGGGCACGCCCAATTCCCGCAGGGCGTCCAGCATCGCCCACTGGCTGGCCGCACGGCTGACCAACGGTATCGGCGCACGGCCGTCGTCCGCCACAGCGGCAACTCCGTCCGCACCGCCCTCCCCGCCCTCACCCAGCACCACGCTATACGCAAA